>JBJEWN010000110.1:0-4219 GCA_051885075.1 Bullifex sp. | reverse complement strand
TTACCTGGAAAAAATCATTTGCGTTTACATTGGAATAAATCCGTTGGGAGTCATAATATTACCAGGCATTTTGAAAATAATTTTCACAAAATGCCGTACAGGGTATAGAATCAGGGTATGGAAAGTATCTTGAAGAGAATTGCAGAGCTTAACGGCTCATTCACAAAAAGTGAAAGGGCACTGGCGGAACGCATTGTCAGGGATGCTGACAGCGTGGTGATGAAGACCATCACGGAGCTTGCCGGGGAGTCAGATTCCTTTTCCACTGCTTCGATAACCCGGTTCTGCAAGAAGATCGGGCTGTCGGGTTATTCCGAGCTGAGACTTGAGCTTGCAAAGGAAATCGCAAAGGACAATGCCAGACGCCAGATTGTCTCTGACGGATCGGCTGTAATTCCGGGCATTGTTTCATCCGTAGTTGAAGCAAGCGCCGCTGCGATTAAGGATCTTGAATTCATCATGAATGATGATGTGATCAGAAGCGCTGTGCATGAGATAGTTGCCGCAGATACAATAACACTTGCCGGGATCGGGGCAAGCGCGCTTGTTGCTCAGGATCTGAGGCAGAAGCTGCTCCGTCTCGGGATAAGATGTATGTTTGATGCCGATCAGGATGTGGTTAAAGTAATCCTTTCATCCTGCAGCTCAAAAGATCTTCTTATCGCGATATCATATTCAGGAACTACCCGTGAAACGTGTGATGCCGTCCGGCTTGCCAAGGAAAACGGAATGAGGGTTCTTGCCATTACAAAGAAGGGTGAAAACCCGATAAGCGTTCTGGCTGATGTGTGCGTGCCTGTATCTGAGAATGAGGCACTGCTGAGGGAGGGAGCAACCCTCTCAAGACTTCAGATGCTGGTTGCAGTAGACATGATATACCGTGCACTCATCATGGATGAAGGTGTTCACTATGACCGTATTCTCGATTCCTGGGATGTCGTAAACAGGAGGATGACATGAAAAGAGGACTTGACCGTATGCCATCCGTTCTCTCCCTCGTGAAGGGTAAGAGAGTCGGACTGGTTGCAAATGCCGCTTCTGTGGATCGTTTCGGAAGGACCAGCCTTGATTTCTTTGAAAAAGAAACTGATCTGACAGCTGTTTTCGGGCTGGAGCATGGAATAACCATTACGTTTGCTGCCGGAGAGAAGGTGGATGGTGAACAGGCCGGAAAACTCAAAGTATTTTCCCTTTACGGAGGGGACGGTTCAGGGATATCCAGGGAAGCAAGGGAGCTTATTGATGTTCTTGTCTTTGATATTCAGGATCTTGGACTGAGATTTTACACATATGTGTCATCACTGCGTCTCATCCTCCGTTCAGCTGCCGCCATGAACCTTCCCGTAATAATTCTGGACAGACCCAATCCCCTGGGACGTGCCGTGTACGGGACGCTGCTGGATGAAAAAGACATATCCTTTGTCGGAGCGGACAGCCTTCCGATCAGGTATGGCCTTACGATCGGTGAACTGGCACTCTATTTCAATGCTTCCATCGGGGCAGATGTCAGAGTCGTGCCGCTTGAGGGATGGTCAGGAGGGCTGTGGCAGGGCAGGTGGGTTCCCACAAGTCCCAATATACCGACCTTTGAGACTGCATTCGTGTACAGCGGAATGTGCTTTCTTGAAGGAACAAATCTGTCCGAGGGCAGGGGGACCGAAGCTCCGTTCCTTACTTTCGGTGCTCCATTCATGACTAAGGATATCCCTCTGTCTTTTGAAGGATTTGAGCTTTCAAGGACCTCATTCATCCCGTCAGGCAGTAAATATCAGGGAGAACTCTGCCATGGATACAGGATAAGGGTTACTGATTACAGTGCAAATCCGGTTGAGTTCAGCCTGAGACTTCTCAACAGACTTTTCAGTGAATATGATGAGCTGTGTTTCCCGGAAGGGAAGACCGCTTCAATAAAGCATCTGCTAGGGAGCAGTGAGTCTGAGCTTGTAAGGGATGACATTCAGGCCCTTCTGGAAAAGTGCGACCGTGATGCCCTGAGTTTCAGGACACTTATGAGCAGATATATACTTTACTAAGGAGAATGCAATGGACTTAAGAACCAGAATCGGCATGCGTCTCTTCTCGGGATTTCCCGGAAAGGAGATGAGTGAGGATTTCAAAAGGATTGTCAGGGAGTATAAGCTTGGAAATGTCATACTCTTTTCCAATAACATTGAGTCACTGGAGCAACTGAACAGGTTATGTGCCGGGATTGATGAGTTCATAACATCTGAAACAGGCTATCATCCACTGATCTCAATTGATCAGGAGGGAGGAATGGTTTCCAGACTTCCAGATTCGACTGTAACGGCACCTTCACAGATGGCTGAGAGTGCACTTGCCGATCCTGACATAGTCGAAGAGTGTGCATACAGGAATGGCCGCCTTCTTATGGATCTGGGCTGTAATTTCAACCTGGCACCGGTTCTGGACGTGAACATGAGCCTGAAAAATCCCGTGATCGGAGTGCGTTCTTTTTCCGACAGTGCCGATAAGGCGGCAGAGTATGGGGTAAGGGCCGTACGGGGCTATAACAGAAGCGGAATACTCTGCTCTGCAAAACACTTCCCCGGACACGGGAACACGGGTACCGATTCCCATCTTTCCCTTCCTGTGATCGATCTTGACAGGGAAGAACTCTCGGAGCAGCTGAAGCCCTTCATTGCGGCAATTGAGGAAGGTGTTCCCGCAGTAACCACATCACATATTCTTTTTCCGAAAATGGAGCCTGATGTACCATGCACCATGAGCCGAAGACTCATAACGGGACTTCTCAGAGAGGAACTTGGCTTTAAAGGGATTGTCATTTCGGACTGCATGCAGATGCAGGCAATAAGCAGGTTCTTCGGTTCCGTCAGCGGTGCCGTGAAAGCCTTTGAGGCAGGAGTGGACATGGTGTTCTTCAGCCATGATGTGAACCTTGTCGAGCAGTTCGTGATGGAGTATGAGCGCCTGATGAACGAAGGATCCGTCGATATGGATAACTTCGATGAGTGCGTGAACAGGGTAATGGCAGTGAAGGAAAAACTTTCTCCCGTCAGACTCCTGGAGAGTACTGACTTTTCCGGAACAAAGACATTCTTTGATGAAACTGCCAAAGCTGCTGTCACTGAAGTCATTCCGCTTCCTGAAGGTTTTACCCCGGAAAAAGCCATTTTCATCGGACCGGAAGCATACATTACAAGTAAGATTTCCGACAGGATCGAGAGGGCCGCATTCCCGTCCTTCATGGCAAAGGAATTCCTCACCAAGGCGGTCATCACCACCGCAGATCCATCCGATGCTCAGACTGAAAGCATCGTGAAGGAAGCTGAAGGATATGAGTATGCTGTGGTGGGAACATACAACGCACACCTGCAGAAAGGACAGGAAGCCCTGATAAGGGCACTCTCCCGTGATCATCAGGTTGTGCTTTTCGCCCTCAGAAATCCTTATGACGTGAGAGAGGAAAACCTTTCATATGTTAAGGCAGCTTTCGCAACCTATGAGTATTCGGAAAGAATTTTCGGTGAGTGTGCCCGTATCCTTAAAGGTGAAGGGAAACTTAAGGGCAGACTCCCTGTATATGTGGGGTGATTTATGGACATGCTTGTAAGACTTTATGACCTTCCTCCGCTGGATCAGGAGCTGAAGAAGATGGAAGGGATGGGGATAAGGATCATAAGAGCGTTTCCTCCCAACCGTGAACACATCGTATCCTGGATAAAGGAACACTCATCCCTCTATGCCGCAGGTGAGGCGGAGTGCTGCTTCTCACGCACGAGGCCAACGCTGTTCATCGCAGCCAGGGGTAACGATATCCTGGGTTATGCCTGTTACAACGCCACTGCTCCCGATTTCTTCGGTCCCACCAAGGTTCTGGAAAGTGAACAGGGAAAGGGAATAGGAAGGGCACTTCTCATTGCATCCATGCATGCACTGAGGGAAGAAGGCTATGGTTATGCGATCATAGGTTCGGTGGGACCGACCGCTTTTTATGAGAAGTGCGTGGGGGCAATCCCCATTCCTGATTCCACGCCCGGACTTTATGCCGATATGCTGAGGATTAAAAATGAGACTGATACCATTGTCCGATAAGGAAGAGCGGGTCGTAATCGGACTCATGAGCGGTACAAGCTGTGACGGTGTTGATGCATCCCTGGTCCGTATCAGGGGCAGTCACACTTCCATACAGGTCAAGGAAGAAGCCTTTGTCTCTCTTCCGTATGAGGAAAAAATCAGG
>JBJEWN010000109.1:0-4224 GCA_051885075.1 Bullifex sp. | reverse complement strand
ATTGAAGACTGCGGATTCTTTGAAAGCATTCCGCTGTGGGCGGTAACGCTGATAGGAAGTCTTGTCATAACCATACTTGCATTCATCATGATTCTGACTGTGTACGGCAGGTTCTTTAAGATTTACCTTTACACAGCGATAGCACCGATCCCGCTTGCAACTTTTGCAGGGCAGCCTACAGAGCAGATCGGGAAGAGCTTTCTCAAAAGCTATGCGGGAGTATGTCTTGAAGGTGCAATCATCATGCTTGCATGCATCATATTCTCAAAGTTTGCCGCAACGCCGCCGGTGGTTGATGCAGACGCCACAGTGGTATCCATGGTCTGGTCGTATATAGGTGAGCTTGTGTTCAATATGCTGGTTCTGGTAGGTACAGTCAAGATGGCAGACAGACTGGTTCATGAAATGATGGGAATTTAAGGAGGAAAAGATGGATAAGGAAAGAATATTTGAAGAGATCATTGAAGCGGTGAAAAATGAGATACCGCAGACGCTGAGAGATCATATAACAGTGGAAATGAGGGAGGTCATCAAGACAAATGATGAAAAGCTTCACGGGGTCAATCTGAGAATTCCGGGGTATGATGCTGTTCCGACCATATATCTTGAGGACTTTCTTAAGGATTATGAGAGCGGAAGACCGGTTAAAGAGATTGCACAGGCGGCAATGGACATAATGAGGGAAGGTATGAACAGTGCCCCATGCACAGATAATATTTCACTGAGATATGAGGATATTGAGGATAAGCTGGTTCTTCAGGTCGTAGAGGCGGAGAGAAACAGAGAAAGGCTAAAAGATCTCGTCTACAGACCTGCAGAGAACGGTTTTGTCATGGTTGCATATGTTGTTGTTGAAGAAAATGAGAACGGGAATATGCGCTTTGCAGTGAGAAAGGATATGGCTGAGAATTACAGCTATGATGTTGATAAGCTTCTGGACAAGGCAGCCGCAAATACACAGGAAAGATACCAGCCTGTTTTAAAGGATATGGGAAGTGTGATTCTCTCCGGTTCCTGCGACTTAGGAGGAATTAACCCGTTAAAGGATGATTATACAGTAAGCCCTGATGAGGTGATGTATATCCTTACTAATGAGAACGGGTTAAATGGAGCAGGCGTGCTGTTTTACCCTGATATGCAGAAGCGGATCGGAGAGATTCTTGATGACAGCTATTATGTGCTTCCATCCAGTCTGCATGAGGTTATCATTATGCCTGAGAAATTATCTCCGGATATCAGAGTACTTGAAGCTATGGTAAAGGATGCAAACAGGACGGTGGTGGAATCACAGGACATTTTAAGTGACAGAGTATTCATGTTTGACAGGGAGAAGAACAGGATGATTGAACCTGGCATGCCGGAGAGACATGCTTCAGAAAGGAGTGCTAGATAGTGGAGGTCAAAATCAATAAGGAAATCAGAGAGTATTCGGAGAATATGTTTTTCGGACTGACACTTCGTCAGTTCTTTTTTTCTGCTCTCGGATGCGCAGCGGCTGTGGGAATATACTTCCTGTGCCGTGATGCTCTGGGTCTTGAAATAACAACATGGCTCTGCGTTCTGGGAGTTATCCCCTTTGCTGTAACAGGTTTTCTCAGGTATAACGGAATGCCTGCGGAAAAATTTATAGCTGCCTATGTGAAAAGCAGGTTTATATTTCCTTCAAAATATCTCAGCAAGCCTAAGCCACTTTATTACGAAATGATGGAGGAAAATATCGCATTAAGACAGGGAAGTCTTTCAAAAAGGGAACTCAGAAAAATAAAGAGAAGGCAGGAGAAGGTTGAGAAGAAGGCCGGGGAGGAAAAGAAAGAATCCAAGAAAAGAAAGCGAGGTAGGCGTTAATGTTGAAAACACTTAAGATGATAAGCAGACAGGAGAAAGAAAAGCTTAAAGTGCCAAGGTCAGTTCAGGATCTGATTCCTGTAAGGACAGTGTATCCCGATGGAATATTTGAGGTGGCACAGGGAAAGTACAGCAGATCATATCGCTTTGATGACATCAACTATGCTGTAGCCTCAGGGCCAGACAAAGAGTCCATGTTCCTGAAATACAGTGAGATATTGAACTCTCTTGACAGCGGAGCAGTATCAAAGATTACAGTCAACAACAGGAGAATGGACAGAAGGGAAATTGCAAGAGATATCCTGCTGCCGTCAAGAAACGACAGACTTGATGAATACAGAAAGGAATACAACAGAATACTCCTTGAAAAGGCACTTTCGACAACTTCAATGGTTCAGGACAAGTATCTGACCATATCAGTATTTAAAAACAGTATAGAAGATGCGAGAACCTATTTTGCCAGAGTGGGAGCCGAGCTTCAGATGCATTTCAGCAAGCTTGGTTCTAGGCTTACTGAACTGGATGCTGAGGAGAGGCTGAAGATTCTGTTTGATTTCTACCGGATCGGAGAGGAATCGTCATTCAGTTTTGATATGGAGGATTATGCAAAGAAAGGGCACAGCTTCAAAGACTATATCTCACCTGACTCTATTGAGGTATCTGATGACTTCTTTATGATGGGGGAAAAGTACGGAAGAGTGATGTTTCTGAAGGACTATGCCGCATATCTCAAGGATGATATTGTGACGAAGCTTACGGATATATCCAGGAATCTGATGCTCAGTATCGATATTATTCCTATTCCTACAGATGAGGCGGTAAGAGAAGTGGAAAACAGGATGCTTGGTGTTGAGACAAATGCCGCAAACTGGCAGAGAAGACAGAATGCCAATAATAACTTTACCGCAATGCTTCCGTATGACATGGAACTTCAGAGAAAAGAGACAAAGGAGTTTCTTGAGGATCTGACTACAAGAGATCAGAAAATGATGTTTGCTCTGGTGACCGTTGTTCATATGGCGGATACGAAGAAGCAGCTTGACGAGGATACGGAAGCTATTAAAACGGCTGCAAGGGAGAGAATGTGTCAGCTTGCCACGCTGAAATGGCAGCAGATGGACGGTCTTAATACCGCTCTTCCCATCGGTGTGAGAAAGATTGATGTGGCGAGAACCTTAACAACTGAAAGCCTTGCGGTTCTTATGCCGTTCAGGGTGCAGGAGATATCTCACAAGCATGGAATCTATTACGGTCAGAATGCAATCTCAAAGAATATGATCGTGGCTGACAGGCAGCAGCTGATGAATGGAAACTCTTTTATTGTCGGAGTATCAGGCTCCGGAAAATCGTTTGCCGGAAAGAATGAAATAGTCAATCTTATGCTGGCGGATGACTGTGATGTGATCCTGCTGGATCCGGAAAGAGAGTACAGTTCTCTTGTCAGAGCCATGGGGGGAGAAGTGATTCACATTTCAGCTACAAGCCCCAATCATATCAATGCGATGGATCTTAATAAGGAATATGGAGACGGCGCAAACCCGGTTATTCTCAAGTCGGAGTTTGTGCTTTCTTTATGTGAGCAGCTTATAGGGAGTCAGAATCTGGGGGCAAAGCAGAAGTCAATCATAGACAGATGTACTGCAGGCATCTACAGAGAATACCAGAGCAGAGGATATGAAGGAATTCCTCCGACACTGCAGGATTTTCACAGGGAACTTCTTTCTCAGAATGAATCTGAGGCAAAGGAGATAGCTCTTGCAATAGAACTATTTACAGACGGGTCTCTTAACACCTTTGCAAAGCATACAAACGTGGATACCAATAACAGACTCATATGCTATGACATACTGGATCTTGGAAAACAGCTGATGCCGATAGGAATGCTGGTTGTCCTTGACAGTATTCTCAACAGAATCACAAGAAACCGGGCGCAGGGAAGAAAGACGTTTGTATTCATCGATGAGATATATCTTCTGTTTCAGCATGAATATTCGGCTAACTTCCTTTTCACACTCTGGAAGAGGGTTCGAAAGTACGGAGCATACTGCACAGGTATCACGCAGAATGTGGAGGATCTTCTGCAGTCGCACACAGCGAGAACAATGCTTGCAAACTCGGAGTTTCTGATTATGCTGAACCAGGCTCCTACAGACAGGATGGAGCTTGCAAAGCTTATAAATATCTCAAGTGAACAGATGGATTTCATCAGAGATGTAAATCCCGGATGCGGCCTGATAAAAGTAGGCAGTGCACTTGTGCCGTTTGAGAATAAATTCCCGAGAAACACCAAGCTTTACAGACTCATGTCTACCAAGCCCAATGAAGAAATCTATAACTGAAAGTGAAGGGGTGCGGGAGCATCCCTGGTACATGATGCAT
>JBJEWN010000108.1:0-4239 GCA_051885075.1 Bullifex sp. | reverse complement strand
TATGTTAACTGATAATCTTACGGTTTTTCCAAGACTTACATCAAAGCGCTGCACTGTCCTGCTCTGATGCTTTGTGTCAAACCTGAATGATTCCTGCTTTTCAGCATTGTCATAATGCGTAAGTGACAGATGATAGGAAAACACATCAGAAAATGCACTCAGTTTCATAAGTTCCTGATATGTGAAGTTGTCCCCTATTATCATATTGCCGGTAATTCCATTACCTGCTGTCTGTCTTGAACGGCCGATGAACAGATTAAGATGATCGTTACCGAATGATCCTCCGACTTTGGTTGGCTGGTAGGAAAAGATATTGGTGACCGAATTACCGTTACTGCCCGTAAATATACCGGTAATGTCTCCATTCATTGCAATATTGAAAAAAGTCGCTGCATTGCTGAAGTTGTGAAAGAAATCACCCCTTACCTGTTTGCCGTCTTCAAGAGCAAACAGTGCAGGGTTATCCATGTATGAGTACATGAAGTCGAGGTAAACATTATCACTTACGGATGCTTCAAGCTCTATTGACAGCAGCTGATCCCTGTCTTTGTACTGTCTGAAGAATTCACTTCCATACGTATTGTTCTGGTTATTGAAGAGATACAGCTGTGGGTTGATGGATATGGAAGGATCAAGTACCAGTATTTCATCCTCATATGCCCAGCCTTTTGCTGAAGACAATTCAGCAATTATGCTGTCATACAGTTTCCTGCTTTCAGAAGATAAAGACTGGTAATCCAGTCTGCTCAGTGCACTCATGATTTCCGCTTCAGTCGTAGGAGATACAGGTACAGGTCCAAGGACTCCATTCATTCTGCAAAGTATATCTGCCCTCTTCCAGATATCATCAGTGATAAGATATGTTTTCTGACTGTTTGCAGCAAAAACTGCCGCCATGCAAATGAGTATAAGGACTGTTGTTGCTAATAGCTTCTTCATACCCTCAATATATTATCTGAGGAATTATTGTTCAATCATGGGATCAGAAACAGATACCGCCGCCTGTAACTAATTCCAGCCCCCAGCCATCCTTTTTTGCAAAGGATGTGGGCATGGAATATCTGAATCCCATTCTGAAGTAGCTTGATCTGTACTTTGCAAGAAAGCCTATGGATGCATTGAACCCTGATTCATTGGGTTTGTAGTAGTGGACTACTTCCTGCTTGTCGTTCTTTCCGTTGCTGTCCGCAAGTGTGTACTGCCTTGAGAAGTATCTTCCGTCCAGGAAGAAGCCCCAGGTATCGTTGCCGAAGAGCTGATAGTAGGCAATGCCGATCGACAGATCGGTACTGTGGTCATAATGTCTTGAGAAGTATCCTGATCCATCACGGCTTATTGTAAGTGAAAAATCGGCAGAGCCCGCAAGACCGATGCGGACACCTGAATACGGAAATACTGTTATATCAAGTCCCGGGCCTATTGTGTTTATCATATTGACACCGGAGTATATCGGATTCTCGGTAAGTTCCTGTTTCAGTCCTGTGGCAAAGTAGTTTCTTCCTGATGACACTGATACTCCGCTCCAGATCTCAGGTGTGGCGGTGAGTGAGGAGATAAGCAAAATGGAGAAAATGATCAGGAGGGTTATTCTTTTTTTCATCACCTTTCCCCTATCTTGATGCCGACTCCGAGGTATGCACCTATCGTAATGGATGTATACCCTTCCTTGAACCAGTTCTGGCTGTTGTTTATGAAGAAGTACATCAGGTGGGCATCATAGTATGCTCCTGCCGTGAGGAAGAAGGAATCGGTGAAGAACCAGTTCACATAAGGTTCCACCTGTACTCCTGCGATTATACCGTCATTGAATTTATCAAAGCTTCCGAGCGATGCCCTTATCGCGGCTCCTAAATCCACGGGACCTATCTTGGCTCTGAATACAGGTCCTACGCCAATGAACATCTTCTTCGGTGTGGATGAAAGCACATCTTTTGCCTGATAACTCCAGTCAGAGGAACTGAAATCACCGGTAGGGATGTAATTCCTGCTCTTGATCGATTTGGTAAGTTCAAGGCTGAATGACAGACCTGTACGTCCGTCCTTTGAGAAGTATATGTCCTGTACGCCTATTCCGCCAACATCAAGTCTCTTGAAATATGGATCATTGATCTTATTGTTAAGCCAGGTGGAATCGGCATGCCTTGGAAGCGGATCGGAATATACGTTACTGGAGTAATCCGTGAGAAAACCACCCCTGAGGTATATTACTGGAGCTGCCGTTAAGGAAACACTGATAATTCCAAGTATGAACAGTACTGATAATGCTTTCTTCATTTTATACTCCTACAGAGATTCCGAATCGGCCACTGACTCTGTGCCTTCCCTGATCGAATGCATCCTTGTATACATATCCTATCTCATACCAGATGCTGGCTATGTCATAGATGATGAACTCAGCTTTGATGCCGAAGCTGCCCATGAGTTCCTTAATTCTTTCATTCTCCGCATTGTTCAGGTTCCTTCCGTAACTGAATGCCAGATCATTGAAAACCGATACATATGGATAGAGGTCCTTGGCATAGATCTGAGGTCCATAGAGGTTGAGGTAACACCTGCAAAGTATCAGGTGCTGTGTTTTCGGTGGCATGATGCCGAAGATATCATCCTGGATTGCATACTGAGGAATGCTGTTTCCCGTGATGTATCTGTATGTGACATCAGCACCGATTACGGAGCTGAGCCAGGAGAGTTCGGGTTTTGAATTCATCGTTAACGATCCGATGGTGAATGCACCTGAGAGTTTTGCCGTAAGCCTGCTGAAATCAGCTTTACCGTCATTCATCAAAAGACTATTCGGTGCATATCTGAAATCAATGGCAAGCTTCACTCCCTGCTTTTTCGTGTGATCATCACGGAGGAGGTTTATGTCAAACTGGAAGTTAAGGAAGGTGGAAAAGAGGGACCTGAGTCCGTTATCTCCCTTTTTCAGTTCCGGTGCACCGTTCCAGATGTTTTCAGAAAAGCGCTCAACTCCGTAACTGCTACTGAATACACCAGATGTGTGGTTCTGGTCATACATGAAGAAAAGCGGTTCAAATGCATTTTCAAACCGTCCTCCGAAGGAGAATTCCGCTCTCAGCAGGTCCTTGTCCGACATTGGAGTTTTAAAGATTCCCTGGGAAAAATGAAGGCTGAATTCATCAAACTGAACGGAATACTGTCTGTCATCATTATTCGTAAACCCTGAGGCTGCGAGCAGCCCAGGGTAAGCACTGTACTCACGTCCCGTTGCCGGGTCCTGAGAAAGCGTACGGTAGACGAGCCCGTTATCGAGGCGGAATGCCAGTTCCGTTGTGTTCCCGCCTATGAAGTCTGGAACTGGGAAGTTGAACTGATATTTGACGGAGGAAGGGAAGATACCCTTTCCGAAATCAGGTTCAGTCCTTATATCAAGCACATGATAACCGAAGCCTATTGCAAAGATAGGTGAGGTTATCAGTGATATGAGAAGCAGTAATGCAATTGATTTTCTTTTCATCTCTTACCTCCTCATACCGATACGTAGAACCTGAGTTCGGCACTCTGCCACCAGTATGGATCAGCGGCATAAATGCCTCTGTTGAAGCAGTATCCAAGGCTGTAGTCAAATCTTATGAAGCCGAAGAGTCTTAAATGGAATACTCCGTAAACGTCACTCTGCAGTTCAATGGCATTTGTCTTCTGCGGAGTCTCATTCACCACACTGCCCCAGTATATGTTGTTCGTAAGCCTTAATTCGATGTATGTGTAACAGTCACCTGCAATGAACTGAGGTCCGGCAAAGTGGAGCCAGATCGAGTCATGGGCACTGTAACGCAGTCTGTCACCGGGAAGTTTATTATCGGGAACAACGGTTCCTCCTATGTATGACAAACCATTGGAGTGACCGACATACATTGTTGCCCAGTTCTTACCGTCATCCTGTTTTACAGAGAAAAGCGTCAGCTTTTCCTCAAGATAGGCAGATGCCTTCCAGTAATCAGAGTTAATGCCCTTCGGACTGATCGTGTTTGCAAGCCAGGAAGGTCCGTATTCAACAGTAGCCTGACCGTAAAGGCCGTCATATGCATCGGTTCCGGTCCACTTATTCATGTACCAGTACGTTGTGAGTTCCAGATAGTTTGTAAAATACTTCCTGTTTCCCTGAAGCCAGGGCATGGTTGAAAATGTGGATGAAGGACCGAAGGGAGCTTTGGGGGTTCCGTCAGGATTCACGAAATTAAGGTAACATGTTCCCGGTATGAATGGATCCGCTTCAAG
>JBJEWN010000107.1:0-19683 GCA_051885075.1 Bullifex sp. | reverse complement strand
CGGAGTATCTCGGCATCAGGATCCCGAAGATAGAAATCCCTGTCAGGCCGGGAAGGAATGTTCCGATCCTGATCGAAACCGCAGCAAGGCTTGAGCGGCTTAAGAAGAACGGGCTTTACAGCGAAAAGGATTTCGACAGAAGCGTGCTGGACTACCTTGAAGGTGAGTCCGTGCATGAGCTTTTCACGGCAAAGGAGTGAGCAGTGGTAAGGGATGAACTTACAGTGGAAAACAGGGCAGGCATACATACCAGACCGGCAGGCCAGATCGTGAAGACCGCAGCCCGCTTCAGTTCGGACATATACTTCATCCATGATGACATGAAGGTAAACGGCAAATCGATAATGGGCATCATCACTCTTGGGGCAACGTACAGGACAAAGCTGATCTGCGAGTGCTCCGGGGATGACGAGGCTGAACTGATGGAAGCGATGAGGAATCTCTTCAGGAACAGGTTTGAGGTGGCTCCTTGAAAGGACGGCTCACAAAGAGACAGGAGGAAATACTCTCCTTCATCACATCCTCAAGCAGGGATAATTCCATATGTCCTTCACTGGATGAGATAGCGGACCACTTCTCGATAGCGGTAAGTTCGGTTTATGACCACATCACTGCACTGGAGAAGAAAGGTGTCATCGAACGCATTCCGGGACAGGCCCGCTCCATAAGGCTGAAGGGAGAGGAGAATCAGCTTAAGGCAGTGACGATCCCGTTCACAAGAAAGGATGGCAGAAAGGAAACCATTACCCTCTCAACCCTCTTTCTGAAGCCTGAAGGAAGTTATTTTGCCATTGAGATGAGTGATGACTCGATGAAGAACATCGGCATCATGGAAGGAGACACACTCATTTTCCGCTCTTCAGCCAGAGCGGAGGAACGTGACATTATATACTTTCTTGACGAAAACACGGAGGAAGTCATGGTAAGAAGGTACACAAGGGAAGCATCGCGCTTTGTACTGCTCCCGGAAAGCGACAACGTACCTTCGAAGATATGCAGGCACATCACCGTTTACGGTGTGCTTGCGAAGGTTTTCAGAGTATATGAATGATGCATACATCCTCTTCGGTCCGGAGGAAGGAAAGAAACAGGACTGGCTTAATGAAAAGAAAAAGGCGGTCCTGAGTGCCCATCCGGATCTGGAAACGGTACTGCTGTTCACGTTTGAAACAGGACCTGACGAGCTCCTCGATGCCCTCCAGTCGGCATCCCTTTTCTCATCTTACCGTCTGGTCCTGCTCAAGAACTTCAATGACGTGAAGAAAGGTCCCCTCCTGAATGCACTTATAAAGGCCCTGAAAAGCGATGATGACGGCACGACCCTCATCATCACAAGCGAGGAAGTATCGCAGAAACGCTTTCCCTCCGAGCTCACCGCCCTCTTTGACAAAGATCATCTGATCCCGTTTTACGAGATGAGGGATGATGAAAAAAAATATTACGTGCAGAATCTTTTCAGACGTGAGAACTTCAGGATAACGCCCGATGCGGTTACCCTCATCCTCTCGCTTGTGGAGAACAACACTCTCGAGCTCAGGACTTTCTGCTATCCCGTGATTGACTTCTTTGCAAAGCGCAGCGACAGGACGATCAGCGGGGATGACATTTCATCCTTTCTGGCACATACCAGGGAGGAAACTCCGTCCACTCTCTTTGCATACATGGCGGACGGGAACCTCCAGGGTGCGGTTGCATCCGCAGACAGGATGCTGATGATGAAGAATGACGGCGGGATCGGGACCGTGTCCGCACTGGGAAAGTACTTCAGGGTGCTTGAAAACCTCCATGAGCTGACACTTAACATGAGTCTCCGTGATGCATTCCGTCAGGCAGGTTCCCTTAAAACCTCTCCATTTGACTATAAGGGAGTCTTCAACCTCAACGACCAGCAGAGTTACGCAAAGGCACTGAAAAGATACAGTCCCGACGACACGGACCGTATCATAACTCTTCTTGAGGAAGCTGACGCAGAAGTCAGGAAGAGCCCGCAGGAAATGCTTAAAACCACGCTTGAAACACTTCTTTACACGATCATCGTCTCAAAGGGAAGAAAGACTTCACTGACTCTAGAGCGTGAGCTTATGGATGATTCTTTCAGCAACATCAAGGGGAACTGAACACTTTCCGGCCAGCTCCTGACTGTCCAGTTCAAGTATGCCTTCCACGCTCCCGCATGTTTCCATGATCTTCCGGCTTCTGGCCTTTCCGACGCCCTCGATCGACTCAAGGAGGGCAAATGTGGCATCCCTGCTCCGCATCCGCTGGTTTGCACCGGTTGCGAAGCGGTGACACTCATCCCTGACCGCGATGAGCACCCTCAGTGCGCTGTCAGCCCTGTCCAGTACCAGATTGGGTCTGTCATCGGGGAATACCAGCTCCTCATTGCGCTCGGCAAGTCCTACCACGGGAACATCCTCAAGCCCGATTATTTCAAGCATGTCAACCGCCGCATGAACCTGCCCCTTTCCGCCATCAATCAGGATGAGATCAGGAATCTCCTTCTTTTCGTTCACCAGTCTGGTGTAACGTCTGGTCACGGCCTCCCTCATCGACTCGAAGTCATCGATCTTACCGTCAAGGCTTTTGATGTTGAAGCGCCTGTAATCCTTCACGCTCGGGTTTCCGTTCTTAAAGACAATCAGGGATGCAACAGTGTACTTGCCTGCCAGATGGGCGATATCGAAGCCTTCGATGTGAAGAGGCACCTTATCCAGGTCAAGCAGGGTCCTGAGGCGCTCAAGGGCGGGAGTGTTGTCGATTGCGCACATCCGCTTTTCCACATCCTCGGATGCATTCACTTCCGCCATCCTCAGGATGCGGTAGTGTTTTCCTTCCTTCGGGAATGCTATGTAAAGGCTCATGTGAAGCTCCTCACGGAAGTACCTTGATAAAAGTTCCGTGTCGATTTCATGGGAAACGTACAGTTCGCCTGGCAGTGCATCCCCGTCGGAGTAGTACTGGATAAGAAAGCTTAAGAGGGTTTCAGTCTCATCCCCCATCGTCTCGGCACGGTAAAGCGCACGCCCCACCAGTGATCCCGATCGGATCTGCATTATGGCAACAGTACACAGTGTTCCCCTCATTTCCACTGCGGCATAGTCTCGGGATTCACCGGTTGCATCCTGCACAGCCTGTTCCGCCATCACGGTCTCCAGGCTTTTCAGCAGGTCGCGCTTTTTCGATGCTTCCTCGAACCTCAGTTCCTTTGCATCCTTCATCATCTCCGCTCTGAGCCTTATGAGACTCTTCTGGTCGTTTCCGGATAGAAACTCCCTTATCTCCTTAACTTCCTCCCCGTACGCCTCAGGAGTCACCTCCCCGATGCATGGTCCGAGGCACTTGTGAATATGGTAGTAAAGACAGGGCTTCTCCCGCTTTTTCAGCTCTCCTGAACATAGCCTCAGATGATAGCCCGCCCTGATGAGTTCAAGGTAATACTCCAGCTGCTTCCCCTGAGGGAAGGGACCGAAGTAATCGGCACCGTCCGGAAGTATCCTTCTGGTCTTGTAAACCCTTGGGTAATCCTCCTTCGTGATCTTTATCATCGGATAGCTCTTTCCGTCCTTAAGGAGGATGTTGTAGTGGGGATTGTATTTCTTGATGAGGTTGTTCTCAAGCACCAGTGCCTCATACTCATTTCCGGTGATGATGTAGTCGATATGATCTATTTTCGCGACAAGTGCGGAGGTTTTGGCATCCCTTCCGGTAAGGAAGTAGGAAGAGACACGGCGCCGGAGGTTCCTGGCCTTTCCGACATATATGACAGTGTCGGATGAATCCTTCATCATGTATATTCCGGGGTTTTCCGGGAGGGCATGGGCTTGGTCTTTTGCACTCATACGCTCTATAATACTACCTTGTCAGGAAAAATACCATGAATGCATATGACGCCCTATTATCATCTTTTTCAGAAGCGAAGCGGAGTGCCTTCACTTCCCTCTTCGAAAAGTATTCAGTGACTCAGGCAGACCGCCTTCAGCTGCTGAAGGACAGTGCCGACCTGGAACTTTTTCAGGAGAAGGAACTGATGGAAGTGCTTGACTTTGAATCAATCGACTCAAAGCAGGGAAAACGGAGATCCGAAGAGCTGATGAGACAGGTAAGGGCATACATGCATGACCTGAGATACGCCCCGACGGACTACTCTTCCTTCAATCCTCCGGTGATAAAGAGGAAAAAGGATTGCATAGAGGAAATAACCTCATCCTCCATGAAACTCTGGGGGAAGTGCCCGTGCCCCGTGGACGGGGAGAAGACCAGATGCTGCCGCCTCACAACCCTCGACGCGGCCATGCAGTGCTCATTCGGGTGCTCCTACTGCTCAGTGCAGTCCTTCTACAGTGAAAACAGGATTAAAGTCGTGAAAGACCTGGGTGAAAGGCTTGAAAGTGCAGACCTTGACGGAATATGGCATATAGGTACCGGCCAGGCCTCCGACTCGCTTCTAACGGGGGACAGATACGGTACACTCTCCGCACTTGCACGTTTTGCGGAAAAACATCCTGATACAGTCATTGAGCTTAAGAGCAAGAGCGGAAGAACGGATGTCTTTAACAGGAAGTATCCTCCAAACATGATATTCACATGGTCTCTCAACGCTGAGGAAATGATTAAAAAGGAAGAACACCTGACTGCATCCCTAGAAGAGAGGATCAATGCGGCGAAGAAAGCCAGTCTTAACGGCTCCCTCATCGGATTTCACATACACCCGATGATTTACCATAAAGGTTGGGAAGAAGGTTACCGGAAAGTCGTTTCAATGATCACGGAGAATTTCACCCCCTCGGACATATGCATGATAAGCTTCGGAACCCTTACGTTCACGAAAGCGGTGCTTCAGCATCTCAGAACCCACAGGACTCCGTCTCGCGTTCTGGAAATACCATTGGAGGAGGCTGCTGGCAAATACTCCTACAGCATTGACATCAAGGAAGAGATGTTCAGGACCGCATTTTCATTCTTTCCATCGGAATTCAGGGAAAACGTCTTCTTTTACCTTTGCATGGAGGACCCTTCCCTCTGGAAGAAGTGTCTGGGAAGGGAGTACTCATGCGACAGCGAATTCGAAGCGGACATGAAGGCACATTACCTTAAGAAGATAAGGGACTTCGTTTCATAAGGAGTGAAGTGAAGCGCTCCTGTATCAGCCTTTGAGGTAATCTCTTCCAGAAGAGTGCACTCATGTACCGAAGAATAGGAAAAAGAAGCATCAAGCGATACGGTACAGTGCTTTCCGAGCGGCTCATACATCCTTACCACGATTCCGTTTCCGTTCAAGCTTTTTTTGATAGAGTCCACTATGACATCACCTGAAACATGCACGGGAGGTTCATGATCCCTGCCTCTATATAAAACCGGCAGTCTGTTGAGATTGTGGGCAAGCTTCACTGCCGTGAGCCTGTCATCAGCCCTGTGGGGAACAATGGCATAAACGAACTCATGCTCCCCCATATCCGCGCTCTCATCGGGATAGGATGAAGAGCGCAGGAGATTGAGGGAAATCATGCCGTTTTTTACCCTGTGCCCGTACTTTGAATCATTGATCAGGGAAAAGCCGTACTCATCATCACAGAGCGTCACGTACCTCTGAGCACATATCTCGAACTGTGCCTTTTCCTGCGGTGTATCATCGCGGGTGCTGCGCCTTATTTCACCGTTCTGGATTTCGCAGATCACTTCATCGCTGAAAGCGCAGGGATAAAACTCACATCTCAGCATGGCATCCTTCTCATGCCAGTTCACGTGCGTATTGAAGTAAAGCGCACCGGATGACGGAACCAGAACAATGTGCTGTTCGATGGTGCTTCCGGAAAAGGCATACCTGTTGATCACCCCGGAAAAAGGACCATCCTCAAAAACCTCACTTTCATACGGAGAAAGCCTCATGCACTTTCCCCTGTGATATTCCCAGTCGATGTCCCAGGCATTGTAGTGAAGCGGAGGATCATTCCAGATAACAAGGCGTCCCATTTCACCTCTGCACCACTCCCTTCCAAGGCATTTCACGGAAGTTATGAGTCCATCATCTGAAAAGGTTACGGTGATGCGTGAATCGGAAAAGGTCCTTCCATCACGTTTTATTCCATCAGATGATGCAAACGGGAGTGCTGAGCCATGGGAAGGAAGATGAACCTTCTTCCAGCCTCCGTCCCTGAAGAAGTAATCCCTCTCAAACGGGGATGGGTTATAAACCCTTTTTTCACCTTCTTCCTCAAGTGCTTTCCGGCATAGTCCCCTGATTGAAGAAAGGATGTCCTCATACTCCCTCCTGCTCTCCTCATACACCCTGTGTATCGAAGCCCCGGGCAGGATGTCATGAAACTCGAGGAAAAGCACACGTTTCCAGAGTGCATCCAGCTCTTCTGACGGATAATCATCCATCAGGAGGGAGAGTTCCTCCGCAGTCTTAAGTCCTTCAGTGCACCTTCTGTCAGCCCACTTGGAAAATGCCTGTGTGGTATAAGTCCCCTGATGCTTTTCAAGGTACAGCTCCCCGGTGCACACGGGAAGCCTGGGTCTGTCCTCTTCCAGTGACAGGAAAAACTCCTCTGCGGAAGATGCTTTCATTACGGGACTTCCCGAAAGGCTCTTCTGTCTCACCATCATCTCGATGTGCGCTTCTCCGGGGCCGCCACCACCGTCTCCTATCCCGTACAAAAGGATTGCCTTATCACTCAGGCCGAGTTCAGGAAAGTGCTCCTTAGCCTGAGCGGCGCAGAGCGGGGACGCTGCTGCATTGTATGTCTCTGCCGGAGGCATGTGCACCAGGACTTCGCTTGAATCGATACCCCTCCATACGAATGAGCGGTGGGGAAACGGGTTATGCTCGTTCCAGCTCAGCTTTATCGTCAGGAAGTAATCGACACCGGCTTTTTTCAGAAGCTGTGGGAGATTACCGTTATAGCCGAAGACATCAGGAAGCCAACATATCCTCTGCCTCACGCCAAACTCCTTCCTCCAGAACTCCTGACCAACAGTAAGCTGTCTTATAAGGGCTTCCCCGGAGGGTATGTTGCAGTCCGCTTCCACCCACATCGCACCCTGAGGTTCGAACCTGCCTTCAGCCACACTCCGTTTTATCTTCTCATACAGCATGGGACAGTCCTCTTTAACAAACTCAAACTGCTGAGGCTGGGAAGCACCGTAAACATATTCTTCATACCTTGAAAGGTTTGCAAGCTGATGGGTGAACGTCCTTGCGGCCTTCCTCCTTGTCTCCCTGACAGGCCAGAGCCATGCCAGATCAAGGTGGGAGTGCCCGATGCAGCTTAACGTCAGTGATGTGTCAGGAATGCCGTTAAAGAGAGGGGAAAGAACCTTTCTTCCTTCACTCCAGCTGGAAAATGACCGGGAGAGGGCTTCAGCAAGCAGAGGCTTCACATCATCCCGCCCCGTCATCATGAGGCATGCCGCGGTCAGATAGTCATAGTAGAATGCCTTTCCTTCCCTGTCCACGGAAAGGATCTCGGAGGCATATATGCGGCCATGTCCTTTCAGGTAATTGTAAGTACCGTTATATCCTGCATCGATATCCCAGGCGACATGCTCAGGATGCGGTACAGGCAGGGGAATGTATGTTTTGGCTTCCATGGCCTGAAGCCTGTCGATGAATGAAGCATCGTGTGTTATGGCCCCTACAGGGTCTTTTTTTCCATACCTTTCATATACAAGGCCTTCCCCTCCGATATCGATGTGGGCAACAAGCTCACCATCCCTTTCAGGAATGTCAGCATCCACCCTGATCCAGGCACAGGAATAGAGGCCTCCCCAGATCTGCCCCTTCTTCAGAGGCACGTATGTGAGCTTATCTTTTTCTTCATACGGCACAGGCTCATCAGAAGGCGAATAAGCAATTGTGAAATCAGCAATGTGAGTGAAAATACGGCCTCTTAATTCCTCAAGCACATTCACAGCTTCCCTATTCCTGTAAACTATATCCACCGGTTCCATAATTCATACTCCGTATACAGGATTGGATACGGCCAGTATCCACTCCTTCATGAAAGGATATTTTCTGACTGCCCTTACATAGACCCAGTCAGCATCAAGCACACCCTTAATTTCCCGTTCAGCCCTCACCTTCCTCCCGTCAGAAAAAACTGCCTCAATGTATGAAAACGGAGGAAGGGCTTCAGCTCTTACAGTGAAGGCAGCGCCTTTACTCACCCTCTCTCCGAAGCTGTGACCTGAGGAGTCGAAGTGCAGAAACGGTCCATTAACGCCTTTTGTGACATAGCTTCTTCCTTCCCTGACTGCGGAAAGAATATCATCCTGACTTCTGGATGAGGAGTGAACCACAGTAACGGGATTACCCATTCTCACAAAACCCCTGTCACGGTGATAATCACTTCCACCGACAAGTGCGATCCGGCGTCCTTTGGCGATCAGGGAGAAGAAGTAATCGATACCCATCTCGTTCACGTGCCTCATCGGACCGTTCCATACCTCAACGGTATGGGCAAGTTCGTCACTTTCCCAGAGATAAGGACAGATGGTGCACCGGGGATGATTTATGCCCACAGTCGCACCACGTGACTTTGCATCTGCAACGAGAGACCTCATCTCTTTTTCACTGTTTGCCACGAAAGAGCCTCTGAATGCTTCCTTAATCCCCCAGAAGTTCATGTGCCCCCTGTAGTGGGTCCACTCCACACCCGGTATGATGGTAAGCCCGCTTATCTTCGGAAGCGTCAGGTTCTCCGACCAGTTGTTGTGATCAGTGACGCTTATCACGTCAAGACCAAGTTTCACTGCCTTCTCTGCAAGCTGATACACGCTGTACTGACCGTCAGAAGCAGTGGAGTGCATGTGAAGGTCACACTTCAGCCAGAGATCACCCTCAGATGATGTTTCGACCGTGTATGTTACATCGGTGCCTCCTGATGGCACATGGTATGCCCCGACGATTATCTTCCACACTCCTTTCCTCACATCGGTCATCAGGTAGCCGGGAGTGGAATCATGGGCACTTACATAAACACTCTCCCTGCTGCTTCCCGACCAGCCGATGAAGCGGCCGTCCGGGTCCATCAGGCCAAGGTCAATGCACGTATCCTTCCTTTCATAGGCACAGAATACAGTGAGGCGGTCGGAATCTGACGGCAATGTGAAATCAACCGTGTAATACTTTCCTTCACGCTCCTTCGGAACATGATGAGTGAATGTATTTCTCATGATTCGGTAAACGTAAGGAAGTTTTCAAACTCCCGGTTCCAGAAAGACCATGAGTGCCTGTCCCCTTCAGAGTAGTGAAACTTCCACTCACATCCGTTATCAAGCGCTGCTTTCTCAAAGAGTTTAGTGCAAATTAAAAGATCATCGTCAAGACCGCAGGAGACATAGCCCATAAGACGGGATGAGCGCTCATCCATAAGGTTCACAGGGTTCAGATCGGTTGTTTCCATTGAATCAAGTGCAGGAGCAAAGAACGGAAAGTCACTTTTCATTTCATCCATCCGAGTGGCTGCCAGCGGTCTTAAATCCAGAAGACCGGAGAAGGATGCAAACCCTTCATACCTTTCAGGATGCATCAATGCTGTCCTCACGGCACCGTAGGCACCCATCGAAAACCCCATTATCCAGGTTTTATCCCGGGAAGAAGGGATGTTCAGCACACCATTCATGTAATTGGGAAGCTCTTCAGTGATGAAGGTAAAGTATTTCTGTCCGAAAAAATCATCCTGATACATGCTCCTGTCCCCGTCAGGCATGATGATCACTGCATTGTGCCTGGATGCCATGGATACTATGTCTGACTTATAAAGAAAGGACGAGGAATCCTCACCCACCCCATGGAGGGCATAGATGACATTCATGTCTGAAAGACATGTGAGGGCACCGGGATCAGGAAGCAATGCAATTACCTTTTCCGGCTTTTTCAGGCACTCAGAGCGGAAGGAAAAACTCAGTACCGCCATTACGCACCTTCCTTTTCATCAAAGCGGAGGAAGAGCGATATGATCGCACCTGCGATGAAAAAGCTTATCGGGAAGAGGACTGTAAGGAATACCGATGCACCGTCAGGATCAGGTCCCGGATTGGCGCCGCTTTCAAAGCCGTAGATCGAGAAGACCAGGAAGAATGCAAGGGATGTGATGAGACCGCTTACCTTGTTGAGTATTCCGTTCAGTGAGGAGAAAAGTCCTTCCCTCTTCACTCCGTTTTTCTCATAGTCATCGTCCATGATCCTTGCGCCGGCCACATCCATCGTGCACGAAACACCTCCCATGCCAAGGCCGAAGAAGACTACGGTAACAACTGCCAGGGGCAGGGAATGCACGAAGTAAAGCGGAATTATCGAAAGGGCGCATATGACAAGCGCGGATCTGAAGGAAGGCATAAGGGAAAAACGTTTCATCACCTTTACCCAGACCGGGATGAAGACTATTGCGGAAATGATCACGGTTCCAAGCAGTATCGTGGAGCCAAGCCCGCCCTGTCCGAGGTGATACTTGGAGTAGAACGCGACACCTGACTGCACCAGGGCAAGCGCTCCGTAGTAACAGGAATTGGTCAGACCATAGACCCAGAACTTCGGATTACGCGCGATCTGGATGATGGAGGACAGAAGGTGCGGCCGCTCCTCACCCTGCACATGCTGATCCTCGTGACACCCTGTTGCCATAAACCAGATGACTGTTATCGCAAGGGCACCGTAGAGCAGCGACGTCATTCTGAAACCTATGGCATCTGTAATGACCGGAGTCAGTGCGATCGAGATTATCATTGCAATGAACTGGAAGATCTGGCGCGATGCGTTGGTGCGGGCCCTCTCCTCCTGAGTTCTGAAAAGTTCCGGGAAAAGTGCGCCGTAGTTCACGTTTATCAGTGAATCAAGGGTACCTGTCAGCAGATACATGATCAGGATGTAGGAGAACGCACTTCCCGGAGCAAGGGATGATGGCGGATTGAAGAACATGATGAATGCCAGCACCAGCAGGGGAGCCGCGATTATGAGCCAGGGCTTTCTCCTTCCCCATTTCGCACTTCTCGTCCGGTCGGACAGGAATCCGTAGACCGGATTGTCGATCGCATCTAGAAAAGTGTAAATGAAGAGTATCAGTGAGAACTGGGGTGTGGTAATGAGTCCAAGTGAGTCCACATAGAAGTATGCGGCATAGGTTTTGAACATGTTTATCGGGATGCTTGTCCCGAACATACCGACCGCGTATCTCAGCGGATTTGTCTTTTTCAACTGTTTCTCAGCCATGAGATGAATCTCCTTTTCACTATCAGTATTGCACGGCAGGACAGAACGTATTGCGAAAAGCAAAAACCATTTTGTGATTTTTTAAAGAAATGATAAGATTATCAAATGAATGAAAGGGTAAGGGTATATTCACGCAACAACACTTCCCTCTTGAAGGATGAAGTTTCCTTCCACTGGTGGGATGCAGGGGAAACAAGTCTTCATGACCACGACTACTGGGAAGTGTTCATCATCACAAGCGGACGGGTGACGCATGTAATGAATGACAGGGCATCGACCGTACGGGAAGGACTTCTCATGCTGATAAGGCCTGAGGACGTCCATAAGTTCATCCCGATCGGTGATGAGCGGTGCATACACATCAACCTGGCCGCAACTGAAAACATGATGAAAAAGCTTTCAGACTCGCTGGGGCTTCCCTTTCCTCCCGCTGTCTTCTCATCAGAGCTGCCGGAAGAGGACTTCAGATGGTTTCTTTACCGCTCATCGGAGATCAACATGAGAACGGAAAGCGATAAGGAAAGCATTCCCGTAATAATCAGGGAACTTCTTCTGCGTTCCCTTTCCATCCTGTCACTTTCCGATTCCTCCCGTTCCTCACTTCCCGGATGGCTTCACGACCTGACACTGCTGCTTCATACACCCGAGTACATCACGCTGAGTGCGGCTGAAATCTATGAAAAAAGCGGTTACAGCGCACCGGTAGTGATAAATGCATTCAGAAAGCATTTCGGCATGAGCGTGAACGAATATATGAGTTCGATCAGGATGGACAGGGCCGAAAGTCTGCTTACGACTACCGGTCTGACCGTGCTGGAAATTGCTGAAAGGCTAGGCTATTCCAGTCTCAGCCATTTCACGAGACTTTTCAGATCACACTCGGGAATGACGCCTTCCGAATACCGCAGAAGGCATGAAGGGAAACACTGAACCATATTTTCTTTTTTCCAGTATCTGAGTAAATTTGAGACATGTACAATGAGGAAAAACTGAATTCCAGGCTGAGCCTCTACTATGATGCACTGGCTCAGGAGGATACGCTTTCCGACAAGGAAAGGGAAAAGCTTGAAAAGGATATAAACCGGGAGATAAAACGCCTTAACCAGATGGCTGACCGCTATAAGGAAGCCCATAAGAAACTGGTTGAGGCATCTGACGAGCTTTCAACAAGGCTCAGGGACACGGAGAAGAGCTCGAAGACCCATTTCGGGATCAAAGGTGCCCCTGCAAACGGGACGATCGACTTTAAGGAAGAACAGTCAAAACACTTTGCGAGGGGAATAAACTTCTACAAGCTCTTCATAATCTTTTTCTCGGGTTCTTTCGTAGGGGTACTCATCGAGCTTCTGTGGTGCTACCTTAAGAACGGTTACTTCGAAAGCCGTTCGGGCCTTGTGTACGGTCCGTTCAATCTGGTTTACGGTATCGGCGCACTGGTCCTGACTCTGGCTCTCTACAGATACAGGAACAGGTCATGGACTTTCTCCTTCCTGGGAGGATTCATCACGGGAAGCGTGGTTGAATACTTCTGCTCCTTCTTTCAGGAGCTCTTCTTCGGCTCCACCAGCTGGGACTACTCAAATCTTCCCTTCAACATCAACGGAAGGATATGCCTCATCTACTCAGTATTCTGGGGGATCCTCGGAATCTTCTGGATCAAGAAAATCTACCCGAGAATAGCAGGCTGGATACTGATGATTCCCGATAAGGCGGGTAAGACACTGGTATGGATCCTGCTTGCATTCATACTTGTGGACTCCGCTGTCTCCGGGGCTGCAGTCTTCCGCTGGACTGAGAGGGTCCACGGAAAGAGCGCTTCAAACGCAGCGGAACGCATCCTGGATGAAAGGTTTCCCGATGAACGCCTTGAAAGAATTTATGCTAACCTTGAGTTCACCTGAATCGCTTAATCAGCAGGCATGCAGCAATGGCAGTGATCATCATAAGTGATGCAACCGACAGATAAGCACCGCCATACCCCATGAAAGAGACCATCTTTCCCACAGCCACAGGTCCGAGCGACATTCCGATGCCGTACACTGCCTGATAGAAGCCCATTGCCGTGGAGCGCTTTTCCTCACTGACACTGCTGACGACAGAAGCCATCAGCAGACCGTTGATGATGAGGTTTCCGATTCCCGCCAGGACATTGGCGAGAATCATCACGGCTGCTTCGGGCGTGACGGCTATCATCAGCGCTGAAGCGGCAAGCAGGAGGAAGCCGAGTGCCAGGGCACTTCCCGTGCTCATCTTTTTAAGAAGCTTTTTCCCGATGAAGGGAGCGCTCAACACCTGAATAAGGGTGAATGAAAGCGAAATGACTCCGATCATGAAGGATGATGCTCCTGAAGCTGATGCCCTTCCGCTTGTGAAGGAAAACACTGTTCCCTGCATGTAGAACTGCATCATCACGGCAAGAAGCGAGGCCACGACTATCGACGGTGTCTTAATCACGGAAATGACATGGGAAAAGCTGAAACTCTCATGCTTTATCTTAACGGGCTCAAGCATGATCACAGCCATGATGCTGACACACCCTGTCAGGAATGAGCACAGCAGTGGGACCTTATATCCCCAGACCGTCGCAGTCATTATTCCCAGGAAAAAAGCAAGCAGCTTGCCGCCATTTGAAAACGCATTCACGTTGGTCATGGCCGTCACCGACTCATCATCCTTATAGTAGGCATTGTAGAGCACGGTGAATGCAAGCCAGGTTGAAGCGGCAAGTCCTGCTATGACACGGCACGTCATGATCGCCCGGAAAGAGGTTGCGAACATCAGGAAGAACGATGAGAGCGTCGTTGCAACCGTACCGAAAAGAATTGTTTTCTTATAGCATGAGAAGGCGTCGGTTATGATCCCCAGCGGGATTCGGGCAAATATCTGCGTAAATCCGTACACCCCGGTCATCACACCGATGAGGGTGGAAGCAAACCCAAGGCTCTCAAGATACGGTGTGAAGTATGGGGCATGACAGTACTCCGATGCCCAGAAGAACACCATTGCGATGCATAACAGATTACGTGACCGTTTCCTGTCCATTTCCGACGCCTCCGAAAATAATTACTTTAAACGCGGACCAGTATACCAGGTCTCTGGAAAACAGTCCCGTCCACTTCGATGGTATTCACCGGAAAAAGTGCTGGCCCGGTCACTGGAATGACGCCGTCTGCAGTGCATATGACCGTATCCTCACTCTTGGTACCGGTAATCGATGGATTCCAGCAGAATGCCTGGTGGGATGCTATCGTGCCCGGAGTGTCAAAACCGACACGGTAGTCCCTGCCCTGGTAGCCGATGGGGCCGCCCTGATGGTGATTGTCGAATTCACCCGGATAACCGAGTTCCTCATACTTTCTCTTTCCGGCTTCCAAAGCACTCACGAATGTTGCGCCCGGGCGGGATGAAAGCATGTACGTGCAGTCGATTACCTGATTGTCATGGTACTGTTTCAGTTCCTCCGCTGTCGGATTTCTGAACCAGACATAACGGGTGAGACAGATCACAAGGCCGTTTCTCCTGAAGTTTCCTCCGATCTGGACCTTTTCCGAAATCCTCTCTGATGTGGGAAGCGGGTGGCGGTAGAGGGAAATCCTCTCATCGGCTGCGACCATGCATGAAAGGATCTCAAGGCCCTTTCTTTCCATGGATGCCATGATGTCAGCTGCAACCTCATACTCGCTCATGCCGGGCTTAATCCTCATCGCGGCTTCTTCCATTGCAACGGAAGCATCCCTTCCGATAACTTTATAGCGTTCGATTTCATCATCGGTAAGATCGAAGCGGAGGCGCTGGATCAGGGATGAATCACTTCCCGTGTCATATAACACTTTTCCGGATGGAACCAGCTCTGCGATAGTCCTTTTTTCAAAGCCGTTATCATGCCAGACGCCTGCCCTGATTTCAAAGCCCAGTTCCTCCAGGTGTTCCTCATCCCTCATGCGGGGAGCCTCGATGTTATTGGTTATCGCATAACACTTACCGGCAGTGACCAGAAGGCCGCAGTTTCCGAATGCACCCATACCGACATAGTTGCGTCCGCCGCAGGTAAGCCAGGCAAAGTTGTCCTGACCTTTAAGATATGCACCGTCAGCACCCTTTTCTTTCATCAGGGTTCTGACTCTCTCAAGTTTGATTTCAATTTCCCTTCTCATTTTTCCTCTCCCTTACGTTCTTTACTACAGAGAACACGATGATGAACAGTGAAAGCACCAGGAACACGCAGGAAATGGGATGGGTGACGAATGTCATCCAGCTGTTTCCCGAAAGGATCAGTGCCCTGTTCAGATTTGATTCCGCAAGAGGTCCGAGCACGATGCCGAGCACGAGAGGTGCACCGGGGTAACCGAACTTCTTCATTCCGAATCCGATGATACCGAAAATAATCGCGATAAGCACGTCAAAAAGGTTGTTGCTGTTTGAAAAAGCACCGACTATGCATAAAGCTGCGATTATCGGAAGCAGGATGGTCTGCGGGATTTTCAGTATCTTCGGCGATATCTTAGCACATCCCAGGCCCGTGATGAGCATGATGAACTGGATCACGATCATACCGGCAAGGATCGCATAGACAACCGTTATGCCTTCAGGCTCCACGAAGAGCTGGGGACCCGGCCTTAAACCGATGAGAGTGAGCGCGCCGAGCATTACGGACGTAACCGTATCCCCTGGGACACCGAGGCAGAGCATCGGTATAAGGGCGCCTCCCGTGGTACCGTTGTTCGATGCTTCCGGAGCCGCGATTCCCTCGGGAATACCGGTTCCGAACCGGTCGCCTCTCTTTGAGATCTTCTTTGCAACCTGATAGGCAAGGAAGCAGCTGATCGCACCGCCTGTTCCGGGAATTATACCGATGAAGACACCTATGAAACCGCCGATGACGGCTGACAGCAGAAGTGCCTTAAAGTCATCTCCTGTGGGAATGACACGTCCGACCCTCTGATTGGCTGCATCCCCTTCCCTTTCCCCGCCCTTCTGGACTATCGTGAATACCTCGCTCATTGCAAACACGCCGATCAGGACGGGCAGAAGCTGGAGGCCTCTCATCAGACGGACGTTACCGAAAGTAAAGCGGTCTATACCTGCAACCGCATCGACACCGACAGTGGAAATGAGCAGTCCGACGAATCCTGATATCAGTCCTTTGACAGTATCCTTACCGGTACTTGCCATGATGGAAAGACCGAAGATGCTCAGTGCGAAGAAGTCAGGGGAAGTGAAGGAAAGTGCAACCTTTGCAAGCTGAGGTGCAATGAGTGCAAGACAGATCGCACTGACAAGTCCTCCTAGGAAGGAGCTCACTGCGGAAATTCCGAGGGCACGGCCCGCATCGCCGTTTCGTGTCATGGGATATCCGTCCAGGAGCGTTGCCGTGGCGGACGGAGTACCCGGAGTGTTCAGCAGGATTGCCGAAATGCTTCCGCCGTACATGCTGCCGCAGAAAAGACCGCACAGAAGGAGAAGTGCGGCACTTGAATCCAGACGATAGACAAGAGGCAGCAGCAGGATGATTCCCGTTGAACCGGAAAGCCCGGGAAGTGCACCGATGACGACACCTGCAACGGTGCCGAAGACGGCCATGAGGAAGTTAAGGGGCTGGAACACATTGGCAAACCCTGCCATAAGTTCAGTAAACATGTCATCTTCCTCCTTAACCAAGAATGCCGCGTGGCAGGAATACCATGAAAACCTTTGTGAAAAGCAGGTATACGGCCACTGAGAAAACAATTGCGATTACGGCGCCCTTAACCTTCTTCTTATAACCGAAAAGCATGAATGAACCGAAGAGGTAGAGCGGCGTCATGATGAGAAAGCCTACCGGCTTCATGAGTTTGTAATACACGAATGTGGCTGCAACCATTATCAGGGCACGCAGCAGGTAGCGTGTATTGATCTGTTTAAAATCGATCAGGGGTATTCCTTTCACGGATGCGATCACGCTGACAAGCTGTACCAGTGAAAGAAAGAAAAGCACGGCACAGATGAACTTCGGGTAATCACCGGGGCCGATTCCCTTTTCCGCGGAGGGCATTTTCATGGCATTCATGAAGAGGAATGCACTCATCACCAGCAGCACGATGCTGATTATGAAATCCGCGGCCTTTCTGTTATCCTTCATAAAACCTCCTTTTTGATGAGGATTAAGAAAGCGGGAAGAGGTACTCCCCCTTCCCGCATTGAAAACCTGAAAAGAGAGCTCAGAGAGTCTTTGCAAGTTCAGCGAATCTTGCATCCTCACTCTTCATGAATGCAGCTGCATCGGACGGACCTTTATAGGTGACCTCAACGCTGAGGGATGTCATTGCATCGATGAATGCAGGATCTTCCGTGCACTGCTTAATGATGTCAGCAAGCTTATTCACGATTTCATCGGGAGTATCCTTGGGAACGACGACGGTTCTCCACTGGGGAAGCACGCAGTCGACTCCGCATTCCTTACCTGTGGGAACTTCGGGGAATGCAGTGTATCTGTTGTCAGAGAAGACTGCAAGGATCCTGAGCTGTCCGTTCTGGACATTGGCAATTCCTTCCGGAGCGTTTGCCATTACACAGTCAACCTCACCTGCAAGCAGACCGGTGATTGCCGGACCGCCGCCGCTGTAGGGAACATGCGTGAGGTTAAGACCTGTCTCATTCTGGAAAATGAGTGCTGCAAGGTGGTTACCGCCGTTGGCACCTGCGTTACCGCATGTGATCACGCCGGGATTAGCCTTTGCATCCGCGATGAACTCCTGCAGGCTCTGATACTTGCTGTCAGCCCTTACGACAAGGTAGTTGTAGGAAGAAACCACCTGACAGACAGTTCTGAATGTATCGGCACCGGTGATGACTGTATCGGAAAGGTGTGTCTTTGCCATTGTCGCGTTGTTCCAGTGCATTATTGAATAGCCGTCAGCGGAAGCATCGAGGAATTCAACGGCACCCGTGATTCCGGATGCACCGGCAACATTCTTGATTACCATTGTCTGTCCGTTTGCATACTTGGGGAATACATCGGCAAGAGCCCTGAATACGATGTCTCCGCCACCGCCTGCAGCCCAGCCGACCGTGGCTTCAACTGTTTTTGAAGGATAAGCGGAAGCTTCGCTTGCGCCCTGTGCGAAGATGGATGATGCGAGAAGCATTACCATCAGCAGTGTTACCAGACACTTTTTCATAAAACTTATCTCCTTTTCATGCCTTTATGGCTTTGATTCATACTTTGGCAGGACGCCCTGTCCTGGCACTTTCATAGATGGCAGAGATGATTCTCACTGCCTCAGTGGCGCTTTCACCCGTTACCTCAGGCTCCCTTTCATTGATGATCGCATCGGCAAAATCCTTAAACTCCAGTTCATGACCGAGAGTGTTTATGGCCTTGGGGTCGGAAGCCCCGCCGCCTGCCCTGGTGCGGTCTGAAAACTCACGCCTTATTTCCTCATCCTCCGGCTTCTCATTTCTGAAGGACCAGACCTTTATTGACTCTTCCTCGAGGACAACGGAACCGTCAGTCCCGGAGATCTCCAGTTTCTTGAGGAACCCGGGATATACACCTGTACTTCCCTCAATGACGCCGAGTGCACCGTTTTCAAACCTAAGGACCGCAACGCCCACATCCTCAACCTCGATCCGTTCATGTGCCAGGGTTGATGTGTATGCCTGAACTTCAGAAACCTTTCCGCAGATCCACTGCAGCAGGTCTATGGCGTGAATCGACTGATTCATGAGCGCGCCTCCGCCGTCAACCTTCCATGTACCCCTCCAGGCACCTGAGTCATAGTATTCCTGACTGCGGTACCACTTTACCTGGGCATCGGCAAGGGTCAGGGTACCGAAACGTCCCTCCTCAACGGCCTTTTTTATGAGACGCGGTGCCTCATAGAACCTTGACTGGAAGACACCTGTGACGATGACACCGTATTTCTCAGCTTCACGGAGTATTTCCTCACTGCGCTCGGGAGTGATTTCGATCGGCTTCTCGATTATCACATGCTTTTTATGCCTGATCGCGGCAAGGGCACTTTCAAGGTGATACCCTGACGGAGTTGCGATCGTGATGGCTTCTATCTCAGGATCACTGAGAAAACTCTCAAGATCCTCATATGCCCTTCCTTCCCCGTGTTCCTCGCAGAATGCCTTTGCCCTTCCCTTCACCATGTCGAAGGCTCCGACAAAGCGGCAGTTTGCGTTTTTCCTGATGGCCAGTACATGTGTATGGGCAATCACACCAAGCCCGATGATTCCGAAACCGACTTTACGATCCATTTCATGTCTCCTTCCATTTCAGGTTAACATACATTAACAATTTGTCAATCAATTTTACTAATTATTTTTTTCCTAAGATTTCCATACTCAGTGGCAACAGGCATTGTCCCCCATCCGTACTTATGCTTTAACAGCGGCAAAAACCACTGAATGCTTTTTTAAACCAAATTTCATGACTTTTATCGATGAGAACAATCAAATTGCTTGCTCTCACATACCATGTGAATTAA
>JBJEWN010000106.1:0-19730 GCA_051885075.1 Bullifex sp. | reverse complement strand
TGAACTTTCCTGCTCCGTTATGATCCCCGTTCCTGTTGTACATAAGGGGTGATACATAGTACCACTCGGCACCGATGTTAAGTCCGTTTTCCACCTTGAACGAGTCTTCCCTGAGTGTGTAATCCCTTCTGTCGAAGTGAGCATACCCAATGCCCTTTCCGTCAAGGACATGGTACTCGATACCGGCAGAGAAGCCCATTGCCTGAGGTTTATTGCCACCCTTTTCATGGGGAAGTTCAAAGTCATCCATGGCAAAGCCGCCGAAAAGTCTGACAGGCCCCGCCTTCCCTTCAAGGATAAGGTGCAGGAATACGTTGCTGTAGTCATCCTGATTACTGTCATGCCAGATGATGAGAGGGGATGCATCCAGCAGGTTCGGGGTCTTGCCGTATACATTGTTGAGTTCCCCTATCGTGATCCTGAAACAATCGTTGTTAAAGCTCCACTTATGGGCAAAGATTGTCTTCTGCACATCTTTGTTACCGGTATTATTGTAACTCATCCACATCTTCGGTGAGATGATGATGTAGTTGAAACTGAAGTTCCAGTCATTCACAAGAGGGAGACGAAACTCAGTCCAGAGGTTATCAAGGTATGGCTGACTGTCTGATATCGTGAGGTCATAGGTACCTGGTCCCCACTTGATGAGTCTCCGTCCGAATGATACGTAGAAGTTACCGTTGCTGCTGGTCCAGTCCACAAAGCCAACTCTGGGAAGCGTAAGATCGATGAGGTTTCCCACAAAAGGAAGGTTTGTCCAGAGTGATGAGGGATCGCGGAGGCTGGGAAGCACGTCCTGCATCAGGTCCATTCTGGTGACAAGCCTGAAATCTCCTGCATGCGCCTCAAGGCCGAGGTCAAGAAAACTTGTCTTGTCATATGCTTCCAGCCAGTAGTCCTGCCTCTTCATCCACCAGTTGCTGTCGAGGCTGTTCCAGAAACCGGGATCACTTACGTTGTTCCAGACATATCTCTCACCGCTGTAGGAAAAAGCGGCGGATGGAAGATTGTTTCCCGTGTAATAAGTCTTCACGGAGAGAATCGTGTCGATTCCTGCCGAGAGCGATAAAGTCATCACTATCATGATGGCTACAAGAACTGCTTTCTTCATTAATATCCTCCTCATTTAAATTGCCACACTGACTCCAAGTGATACCTGAAGATCAGAGGCATAATCCGTGTATGTTCCGTTTGCTTTTGTGTATGAAGCTTTTCCTATCCAGTCAGCCTCGGCATATGCCTTTATCCCGGGCCACGGCAGGATGGACGAAAGATCGGCTTCCGCCTTAAGTGATATTATGATGGCCCTAAGAACACTATCTCCTGTCGGTGTCGCTTCCTTTATATCAGCGGTTCCTCCGTTATTGCCTTCGCTGTTATGTGATGCATATTTTGACATGTTTCCATGTTCCATGAGCTGGATGGAAGCCTCAGCACTTCCCCATGCAGGATTAAGGTATGTTATACCGGCCTTTGCAGTCGATGTGTCCCCTCCGTACCTGTAACCGATGTATTCAAAGAACGGAATGTGGCCGTATGTGTCATTGTCAGAGCCCTGATGGTAGTATCGAGATACTTTGATGAAATCAATTCCGTCACGTCTGTACAGAAGAGGCGATGTGAGCAGATACTCACCATAGAGGGTGAATACGCCGCCTGGCCCGGTGAAAGTGTACTCGGCACCTGCCGAAAAGCCCCAGGCATCGGCCTGCTCGCTTCCCTCATGGGGTGCCCTCATCTGGTCCATGGCATACTGGCCATATATGGTAAGACCTTTGGTGATGGCGGCATTGACCTCTATGTATGCCAGTGCATTGAACATGCTCCTGTTGTTGAGATTGTGAAAGAAGAAAGCAGGGTTCAGGTATCCGATGTCGAATACGGAATACTTCCACATCACATTCTCACTGAGTTTCAGCGATACACGGTCGAGGATTCTGAAATCAAGTGTGTGGATCATGTACACCCTTGACTCGGATGGACTCACTTCCTCATGGCCCGTGAGTATGTTCATTGGCATCAGTATCCAGTCGTAGGTGAAATATTTATTGAAGAACGTTGTTCTGAGTGTGTCTGAGTAATCACTGTGGTCATCGACAAGCAGGGAACCGATATGGCTCTTTCCCAGTTTCAGCCTGTCACGGGAAAAGGATATGTTCCATCCATTTCCACCCGCACTGAAGATGGCACGGTTCGGCCAGATGAAGCTGAAATTCTGAGTATCGGTGAAGAAGTTGGTGGCAAAGGTGTCTGAAAAGTACTTCGATGTGATGACGTACGGGGTTGTGTCTGGATCGGAGAGTTTAGACGAACCGATGTAACCATCAGCTGTCATAATGTCCTTAAGCAGTCCGTAATGATCTTCCTTTGCAGCCCGGCCATAGCGGTAGAGAAGATCAGCTGATGTGTAGAATATGGTTCCGGAAGCGGCCTCCCCCCAGAGTCTGATGAGAGGTTTCCTGTCACTCCAGCTTCTCACCCAGTACTCTTCAGTGGCAAAGGAAGGATTGGTATGGGCATAGAACTCATTTGCAAACGTTATCCCTCCCGAGATACCGAACTCATCACCCACCTGCCACCTTAATCCTGAATCAATGATCTTTTCAGCTTCCTTACAGAGATGTTTGCCCTCTTCACTCAATAGGGACTGATCTATCTGAGAAAGGTAAAGCCTTGCCTGACTTTCAGTCCACGGTCTGTTTGTATTTGGGGAAGGAAGAGAGGAAAGCGCGAAAAGTGAATCAAGAATCGGGTACAGGGAAGAGTCCCTCTCAATGAAACGGGAATCCGTCCGCGCTGCCGATAGCGGCAGAATACAGAGCAGAACGATGAGTACTGTTAAAAGCCACTTCATGGCTGAATGATATCAGACGTTTGATCCAATATGTGAAAAAATTATTAATGAATATTAAAAAGCCATCAGAATCAGATCAGACGGCTTTTGTTATCTGTCAGTTATTGAACCTGAAATGCATGATGTCGCCATCCTGAACGACATATTCCTTGCCTTCCAGGCGGAGACGTCCTGCTTCCTTCACCTTCTGCTCAGAGCCGTAGGTGAAGAGGTCCTCACAGTTGTAGACTTCGGCCTTGATGAAGCCCTTTTCGAAGTCGGTGTGGATGACACCTGCGCAGCGCGGAGCCTTATCACCTGCATGGAATGTCCATGCCCTGTCCTCATCGGAACCTGCAGTGAAGAAAGTCCTGAGTCCAAGCGTTGCATATGCGCTTCTGATCAGATGGTTGAGTCCGCTTTCCTCAAGGCCGACAGCCTCCAGGAACTCCTTCTTCTCCTCTTCAGTGTCCAGGGCTGCGATTTCACTCTCGATCTTACCGCAGATGACCACTACTTCGGCACCTTCCTTTCCGGCAATTGCCCTTACTGTCTTCACATAGTCGTTTTCTTCAAGGATTGAGTCCTCATCGACGTTACATACGTAGATGACGGGCTTCATCGTAATGAGATGAAGATCGTAAAGCGCCTTGATCTCATCCTCATCGGTTATGACCGAACGGGCGCAAATGCCTTCAGAGAGCGCAGCCTTCAGTTTTTCAAGAATCGGGAGATAGAACTCATTCTCCTTCTGCTGCTCCTTGTTGACCCTGCCCATCCTGCTCTGTTTGTCATACCTCTTCTCAACAGTCTCAAGATCGGCGAGAGCCAGCTCTATGTTGATCGTCTCGATGTCGCTTGCGGGATCGATCCTGTTATTCACATGGATTATGTCGCTGTTTTCGAAACAGCGGACGACGTGGGCAAGCACACCCACTTCCCTGATCGAAGCCAGGAATCTGTTTCCGAGTCCCTCACCCTTGCTTGCACCTGCCACAAGACCGGCGATGTCGACGAACTCAACAGTTGCGGGAATGACCTTTGCGGGAGGAATGAGTTCCACGATCCTGTCAAGTCTCTTATCGGGAACCGCTACCATGCCGATGTTCGGATCGATCGTGCAGAAAGGATAGTTTGCAGCCTCAGCCGGTGCGGACGTGACTGCCGAGAATATTGTAGATTTACCGACGTTGGGAAGACCAACGATACCACAGTTCAATGCCATATAATCAACCTCACGTCAGAGATTAATCCAAAACCGCACTTCCCTCAAGTACATACTGTCTTTGACAGCAATTCTGCTTATGTATAGACTGTCATCCGGTATGATTGAAAACAGAGATGAGGTAAAAAGCGCGCTTCTGGTAATCCCGTATGAGGATGTGAATGACACAGTCCTCCGATCTGAGGAACTGGAAGCACTTGTGGACACGATGGGGCTGAAGACACTTGGATGCATCACATTCAGGATCAGGGAGTACAGCAGTGCCACGATGCTGGGCTCCGGGCAGGTAGAGGAACTTAAGGAAAACATTCTCTTTCATGAATGCGACTGCGTCGTGTTCGACACATCATTATCGCCGCGTATTCTCAGAAACCTGGAAACGGAGCTTGACTGCTGTGTGATAGACAGGGAGGAAGTCATCCTTCAGATCTTTGCCGACAGGGCAAAAACAAAGGAAGCAAAGCTTCAGGTAGCCCTTGCCAGGGCCGAGTACTCCCTTCCCCGTCTCAGGCGCAGATGGGAGGATCTGTCCCAGCAGAGAGGAGGCGTGAAGGGAAGCAGGGGCGCGGGAGAGCGTCAGCTTGAACTTGATAAAAGGGCACTTACCGAAAGGATAACCGTTCTGAAGAGGGAACTTGAGGAAGTGAAGAAAGTGAGAGCTGTCCAGCGGGCATCGAGAAGCAGGGGGAACACCTACTCATTTGCGCTTGTGGGGTACACGAATGCAGGCAAAAGCTCACTTTTAAACCTTCTGACCTCATCGGACATCCTCGCCGAGGACCGTCTCTTTGCCACCCTCGATCCGACGACAAGGACGATGAAGCTTGGAAACAGGATACCGGTTACGGTAACCGATACCGTAGGTTTTGTCTCAAACCTTCCGCACCACCTCATAAGCGCGTTTTCCTCAACCCTTGAGGAAGCAAAGTATGCCAATACGCTCATCATAGTCATCGACATGGCAAATCCGGCATGCGAAGAGTGCTATGAGACAACGCTTGAAGTCCTTGAAAGCCTGGGAGCCGGGGAAAATGACAGGATCGTCGTGTTCAACAAGATGGATGCGGTTGCAAATGACATCGCCCTTTCACGGCTCCGCGTGGAGGTCCCTGAGCATATTGAGATAAGCGTGAAGGAAAAAACAGGCATCGTGAAGCTTACCGATGCCATGTGGGAAAAAGCAGTGACCGGCAGGAGTGAGAAGATCTTCACTCTGGATCCTTCGGACGGAAAGACGCTGAGCGAACTCTACCGGTCATATACCGTCATCGGCACCGGGTACCGGGACGGGATGCTTGAAGTAAGAGTGTTAACCTAAGTTTATGAAGTCCTTCACGGGAACGGAGAACATGATGCCCATTCCCTTCCTGCGGAGGATTTCCATTGAGCTGATTGCCTTTTTCACGGCGTCGTCCTTGTACTTTTCCATGACGATCATGAGCACTTCCTTTTCGGGAACAAGCGGGGCACCGAAGAACTTTATGTCCTGTTCGGTGGACGTTCCGCGGGCATTGATGACGGTACCGCCCTTTGCGCCTGCCTTACGGGCAACTGCCATGATGTCCTCGCTGTAACCGTCCTGGCTTATTACCTGTATCATCTCATACTGACCATCCATTTTCAAATCCTCCTCATCAAGGCCCCTCAGGGCATCGATAACCATTGCGATTCCGCTGGCCTTAACGCTCCTGACTGCAGTCAGGATCTCATCAAGCTTCTCCCTTTCCACAACGCTGAGAAGCACTTCCCTGCTTGTATCCCCCAGTCCGAGGGCTGCAAGGATTGCATTCGTGGCAGTTCCGCGGGCACTGATAACGGAGCCGCCCGGAGCGCCCTTTTCACGGGCAGCCTTCATCAGTTTCTGAGCTTCCCCTTTTCTCACTATCGCCATGAGAGTGCAGCTGGTCATGCGGCACCTCCTTTACCGTTTTTTTTCAGTGTTCGCCTGAAGATGAGACCCAGCACCTCAATCGAGAAGATGGGCATCATGGCAATGAGTGCAATGAGTCCGAAGGATGCATCGGCACTTCCGCCTGCCGCTCCTATCGCATAGGGAAGCAGGAATGCCGAGCTCATCGGTCCCGTCGCGACACCGCCGGAGTCAAAGGCGATCGCACTGAAAAGCTTTGGTGTGAATATCATCATGATAAGGATTATAACATATCCCGGAACGACAAAGTAAAGAATGGACAGCCCTGATATCGTCCTTAAGAGGGACAGCATCACTGCTGCCGATACGGCGATGCACAGCGTTATCATCATTACCTGTCTTCTGATCCTTCCTCCGCTGACATCCTCAACCTGTTCGGTAAGAACCCAGATCGCGGGTTCCGCAAGCACGACACAGGCGCCAAGCACCCCTCCCACAGCAGTAAGCAGTACAGGGGATGATGATGCAAGCGCATCTCCGAGCCGGCGTGCCACGCTGCTGAATGAGAATTCAACACCCGTTGAGAAGAGCACGAGTCCTATGTATGCATAGAAGATACCTATGAAAAGTTTCAGTGCCTGATGAAGCGGGAGCTTCATGACAAAGAGCTGCATTATGACGCATACCACAAGCAGAGGCAGGAGTGCGGCTCCCGTATCCGCAAGACTTTCAGTGAAAATCGTCAGGAAACCCTTTATTTCCTCTCCCTCCGATACGGCTGCGGCAGGGGATGATGAGAAGATGGCGCCGAGAATGAAAACCGCAAGAACGGGACCTACGGAAGATAGCGCGACATAGCCGAACTCGCTTTCCTCATCCTTTGACCTTGTTCTGGCAAGACCCATGCCGAGTGCCATTATGAACGGCACCGACATGGGGCCGGTGGTGGCACCGCCCGCATCAAAGCCGATGGCGACGAAAAAGGGTGGCACCATGAAGGCAAGTGCAAGCACGATGATGTATGAGATCATGATGATGATCTTCAGCGGTATGTGCAGGATTGTCCTTAAGAGGGAAATGGCAAGGAAGATACCGACCCCCGCACCGATCGCGACAAGTAGCATCACCACGGTAAGCGACGGGTTGACCTGACTTATCTGACCGGCAAGAACCTTGACGTCAGGCTCCGCGATCGTGATTATGAACCCCAGTGCAACCGCTACCAGTATTATCAGGGTGAGACTGCGGCTCTTGGTTATTGAAGAACCGATCCTGTTTCCTATGGGCAGCAGACCATTGTCGACACCTGTTAAAAAGAGCGTGAGGCCCAGAATCACGCACACACAGGAGGATACAAACATCAATGCTTCAGTCCCCGACATCACACCCATGATGAAAGACAGAACCGTCGCTATCACGGCTATCGGCAGAACTGAAAGCGTGACTTCCCTGAGTTTGGCCAGTATATCCACGTTTTATTCCTTATTTCTTTTCCTCTGCAATATGTCCATGACTTTGAGAACGGCATACACAGCCCCGAGCGAAACAACCAGAAGTGCCCAGGCAGTAAATCCCATCTTCACCGCAGTCAGAACATTATCACTTAATAAAGATAACATTTAATCCTCCTTTAAGCAAAGAATCTGAGCAGGAGTCCGCCGGCGATTACGCTTGCGATCTGACCGGAGACGTTGGCACCCAGTGCGAAGGGAAGCAGATGGTTCTGCTTATCGGCCTCCAGCCCAACCTGCTGTACGACACGGGAAGACATCGGGAAGGCCGAAATGCCGGCGCCTCCGATGAGCGGATTGATCTTCTCCTTTCTGAAACAGTTGACCGCTTTCACGAAAAGAACCCCGCATACTGTATCAAACACAAATGCCATGATACCGAATCCCATGATCATAAGTGTTTCAGGCTGCAGCAGCGCAGGACCTGACATCATCGGAGCAACGGAAAGTCCAAGCAGGAGGGAAATGAGCGGGGAAAGAATGCTTTCCGCAGCCTTCTGAAGTGATGAAAGTACACCGCACTCCCTGATAAGGTTGCCGAACATCAGCATTCCGACAAGAGCGAGGGAATCAGGAGCGATGAGCCCCGATATGATGGTGACTGCAATGGGGAAGACGATTCTTGAAGTCTTCGAAACACCTGCCGGTGTGTAATGCATCCTGATCGTCCTTTCCTTCTTACCCGTAACCGCCTTAAGCACGACAGGCTGTATCACTGGCACAAGTGCCATGTAACAGTATGCGACGATCAGGATGGGGGCGATGAACTGCGAATTGAGTCTCATGCTGACGAGGATTGCGGTAGGTCCGTCCGCAGCCCCGATGACACCGATGGCTGCGGCATCATTGAGCGGGAAGAAGAATGATGCAAGCATCATCGTCAGGAATATTCCTCCCTGCCCTGCCGCCCCGATGAAAATAAGCCAGGGCTTTGCCAGCAGCGGTCCGAAGTCCATCATCGCTCCGATACCTATGAAAAGCAGGAGGGGAAACACTTCGGCTTCGGCTATTCCCGTTTCATAGAGCCAAGAAAGAATGCCATGAGCTTCAGATAGTGTACTGCCGGGGATATTGACGAGTATGGCACCGAAGCCCATTGGCAGCAGAAGGGTCGGTTCCATCTTCCGTTTGATGGCCAGGTATATGAGGATACACCCGACCGCGATCATAATGATCCGGCTGAAAAAATCTCCATTCATGTAATTAAGGGTAACAGCACGGTTAAAGGACTTAATAGTATCGTAACAGAGATTTTGCATGAATTTTACAGACGAAGCACCGGTCACCCGGTGCTTCAGCAAATCATTCAGCTGCCCTTTCTTCAGCGGTAAGCCCGTCACGTCCGGTAAGACGGACAAGATGCTTAAAGCATGATACGCGGTAGGAATCAAATGCTCCTTCCTTCATACGCCACGTCCAGTTACGGTCGTTGCATGTGGAAGGATAGTTCATCCTTGCCTCCCCTCCCAGCTCCAGGATGTCCTGCATCGGGATGATCGCGGTATCGGCATTGGAGAACATCACTGCCCGGATGAGGGCCCAGACCGCTTCCCTGTCATCACATGCAAGGTACTCCCTGACCATGTGCCTGTCGTCATCAGACAGAGTGTCGAACCAGTGTCTCGTGGTATCGTTGTCGTGGGTTCCCGTGTATGCGACGAAGCTTCTCGTGTAGTTCATCGGCAGGAAGTCATCATCTGGGTTGAAGTCACCCTTTGCATCCCTTGAGAAACCGAACATCGCGATCTTCATTCCGGGGAGATGGTTTGAGTCACGGAGCTTCTTCACTCCGTCCGTCATGAGCCCAAGATCCTCGGCGATGATGGGCAGTTCACCCATATCACGCTTTATTACATCAAAGAGCTTCTTTCCGGGGCTTTTCTTCCACTTCCCCTTCTCCGCCGTGGGAGCACCTGCAGGGATTTCATAGTAAGCATCAAAGCCCCTGAAGTGATCGATGCGGAGGATATCCGTCATGTGGAGAAGGCGCTCTATGCGCTGCTTCCACCAGATGAAACCTGTTTCCTCATGCTTCTTCCAGTCATACACAGGATTGCCCCAGAGCTGACCGGTCGCACTGAAATTGTCTGGCGGTACGCCTGAGACCGCACTGTAATGGCCCTCGCTGTCGGTCTTCAGAAGATCGAGATGGGCCCAGGCATCGGCACTGTCAGCACCGACGAAGATCGGGATGTCCCCGATGGTCTTCAGTCCAAGGCTTTTGGTGTGCAAGTGAAGCTCATCAAGCTGAGTATCAAAGAGGTACTGCAGTGCATACCAGATCTCAATCTCGTCGCTTTTTTCCTTTCTGAGGCGCTTCATCACAGCCTCATCACGGTATCCTTCATCATGATCCCAGAGCGTATGCCATCTGGCGTCATTGTATTTTTCATACAGCACCATGAAGAGTGCGTAATCATCAAGCCAGTGGGCCTCACGGGCAAGATAGTCGCGGTATGCTTTTTTCCTTCTGTTCTGTCTCAGGAACGCACCTGCAGCCTTCTTCACCAGCGGAAGTTTCCAGGCAATGACGCGTTCGAACTCAACCTTCTCACTGCTGAAATCGGGATGAACGAGATCCTCCTTTTCAAGATAACCGTCCCTGTAAAGCAGGTCGGGAGAAAGCAGCAGTTCATTTCCCGCAAAGGTGGACCTTGCGGCATACGGACTGTTTCCGTATCCGGTAGGTCCCAGCGGAAGCCACTGCCAGAGCTTTGCCCCCGTGGAGGCAAGCGTGGTGGCAAACTCATAGGCTCCCGGTCCCATATCCCCGATACCGTACTCTGACGGCAGGGATGAGATGTGCATCAGGATTCCGGAGTTCCTGACTCCTTCTATATTCATTTTTGATTTATCTCCCTGAGTGTGTTTCCGGCTCTGAAGTGATATTCAAAGCTGTTGTGGGAAGCCACTTCCTCACCGCCGAGCACACTGAAGAGCAGTTCAGCGCTTTTTATCCCCTTGCTTTCCGCATCCTGAACGACAGTTGTCAGGGAAAGCCCGGAAGATGTGGCTTCATAAATTCCGTCGAAGCCTACGACGGATACATCGTCAGGCACCTTTTTCCCCATGTTGCTCATGGTGAAAATACAGCCCAGCGCAACGACATCGGACATGCATACAAAGCATGTTACCTCATGCTCTGAGGCAATTTCCCTGGCAACCCTGGCACCGTCCGCATAGGTTGCGGGACATGAGACCATGGGAAGGTCCTTCAGTGAAAGACCGTACTCATTGAGTGCTGCGTCATATCCCTCCTGACGGCGGCGTACGATCGTGTTCGTCTCCTCAGGGGTTGCATCGGCATATGCACTGAACGGAAGGGATATGATGGCAATCTTCCTGTGCCCTGCATCCAGTACCGCCTTCATCGCATCATATGCGGCAGCCCTGTCATCGATTGAAAGGTTTATGATGCCTTCCTCATCGGCGCCGTCAACCAGAACGAGGGGAATCTTCCTCATTCTTAAGGACTCCCTTATCTGAGGATCGAACCAGAGCCCCATCGAGATAAGTCCGTCAACGGTTGCATTCTTTATGGCTTCCGCAATGGATGAGTGCATCGGAGGAATGACTGTGAGCGTGTTGGCATTTCTTTCGGCCACTATCCCGATACCTCTCAGGACAGCCTGAGTGTAAGGGTTGGACAGGCTGTCCGAGATGGTCTGGGGAAGCAGGAAACCGATGGATTTGTGCATTCCCAGTGAGAAGTTCCTGGCCATGGGGTCAGGCATGTAGTCAAGCCTTCTTGCCACTTCCAGAATCTTTTCACACGCTTCCCTGCTGATGCGGGAGGGAGAGTTGAAGGCAAAGGAGACCGTGGTCTTGGAGTACCCCGACTCCCGGGCTATGTCGCTTATTGTTGTTTTCCTGTTTTTCATCCCTCACCTCCCCGTATAGATGGTTTTATCAGCCCTTGACAGCACCGGCGGCAACACCCTTGATGATGTACTTCTGACATGAAAGGTAGAAGATGATCACGGGGATGATACCAAGCAGGATCATTGCCATTGTGGCACCGAGATCGACGGTACCGTAGCTTCCCTTGAGATACTGGATCTGAATGGGAATGGTCATGTACTTCGTCCTGTCGAGTACCAGGTAAGGCAGAAGATAGTCGTTCCATACCCACATGATCTCAAGGATGGCGACACTGATGAGTGTCGGCTTGAGGACGGGGAGTACTATACCAAAAAATACTCTTACTGGTCCACAGCCGTCAATGAATGCCGCTTCTTCCATGGCAAGGGGAACGCTCTTGACGAAACCGGAGAGCATGAAGATGGCAAGACCGGCACCGAAGCCCAGGTAAACGATGGGAATCGTGAACGGTGTATTCAGCTTCAGCGAGTCAGCTGTCTTTGAGAGCGTGAACATTACCATCTGGAACGGAACGATCATTGAGAAGAGACACAGTGCGTAGACGATGCGGCAGAATTTACTGTCGATTCTTGATACATACCATGCAGTCATTGACGTACAGACCAGGATGAGTGCGGTTGAGACTATCGTGATGTAGAATGAGTAGAACACACTCTTCAGGAACGGATAGTTACCGAGTGTCATGCCGGTAATGAAGTTTTTGAATCCGGCCCACTGCTCACCTGTCGGGATGCTGAACGTTGATGTTTTTACGAAGGTGTTGACCTTGAATGAGTTCAGGACGACGATGATTACCGGGAACACCCAGAGAAGTGCCAGGACCGCAAAACAGATGGACATCACGTTATGGATGGTTTTTGCTTTCTTTAAGTCTGCCATTACTGCTGTACCTCCCTGCTTCTTGTTGCCCTGAGCTGGATTAAGCTGATTGCGGCAACCAGGATGAAGAATATGACTGCCTTGGCCTGAGCGACACCGCGCAGGTTGGAGCTGACATAGAATGTATTGTAGATGTTGAGTGCCAGCATCTCAGTCTTATGGATGGACGTTCCGTCTGCCATGAATCCGAAGGGCTGTCCGCCTGTGAGTGCGAGGTTCTGGTCGAAGAGCTTGAAGCTGTTCGAGAGGGTGAGGAACATACAGATCGTGATCGAAGGCATGACGTTCGGAATCGTGATCTTGAAGAGTGTCTGCAGTGATGATGCACCGTCGATTGAAGCGGCTTCCATCATGTCCTCAGGAATTGCCTGAAGTCCTGCGATGTAGATGATCATCATGTAACCGATCTGCTGCCAGCACATTACGATGACAAGGCCCCAGAAGCCGTATTTTGCCTCCATGAGGATGTTGGTCGCAAAGCGGGAAAGCACACCGTCAAAGATCATTGACCAGATGTAACCCAGAACGATACCGCCGATGAGGTTGGGCATGAAGAATACAGTTCTGAAAACATTGCTTCCCTTGATACCCTTTGTAAGAGCCAGGGCGATGAGGAATGCAAACAGGTTGATCAGGACAACTGAAACCACTGCAAAAAGTGCGGTATAACCGAATGAGTAGAGGAATGTGATGTCCTTGAATGCTTCGAAGTAGTTTGAGAGGCCGACGAACTTTGCATCCGATGTGAGGCGGAACTTACAGAACGAGAGCCAGATGCCCTGGATGAAGGGCCATACGAAACCGATCAAGAAACATGCAAGCGTGGGTCCCATGAACAGCAGTCCCCATTTCTTTATCGGCTTCTTGAGAAGGTTGGAAGTGAGACCTCCCTCAGAATGTGATTTTGCCATATTGAATCCTTTTTTAATTGCACATTCAGGTAGTTAAAAAAATGGGGCAGGTTACTAGCCCGCCCCGTTTTTATCCAGAGCTCAGTGCTCCATCTTATAGTAGTTTTCCCATCCCTTAATGAATGCTGTCTCGACTGCCTTCCAGTTGGCATCTGTCTGAGCCGCATCATACTGGTTCATTGCAGATACGACACCTGCTCTCCAGTTATCAACGGACGGAGTATAGTTGAATGCCCATGTCATGACGTAGTTACCCTTGGCTGAGTACTCGTTTGCTGCATCGAGGAAGACGTTTCCGGAAGGAGCTGCCTTCTTGTAGGGGATTGCACCGAAGGTCTGAGCAAGCTTCTTTGTGCCTGTCTCGGAAGTTACGAGCCAGTACATGAAATCGAGGGTTGCATCGATATCAGCCTGGGATGCCTTTGCGTTGACTGCCCAGCAGTTCTCGGTACCGCAGTTGAGACCGGCCTTTTCCTCGCCCGGAACACCTGCGTAGAACGGGATCATCGTGAGGTCAGCAGGATTCAGACCATAGGTATTGGTGAGTGCATCGTACTCCCAGTTACCGTTCTGATAGAAGACTGCCTGGCCCTTACCGAACTCAGCTTCAGCATCGTAACCGCCTGTTGCAAGAGTCTTGGGATCATAAGCACTGTTGTTGATGTAGAGGTCCCAGATGTTCTTGAAGTTGGGGAGGTACTTTCCTGTGATCTTAGCGGGCTGTCCCTGCCAGTTGTCATCGACTGATTCGTAGTAGAGGGCAACGTTTGCGAGGTGGCCTGAGAATCTCCAGGATGAGGAACCGTCCATACCGGAAGAAGTGAATGCATCGAAACCGAGGGTCTTGCTTCTTGCATGGATGTCTTCGGCAATCTTCTTGAGGGAAGCAAAGTCCTTGATGTCATCAACACTGTAGCCTGCCTTTGCAAGGAGAGCCTTGTTGACGATGATACCGAAACACTCATAGCAGTAACCGATTGAGCAGAGCTTGCCGTTGGCATCATAGAGGTTGTATGCATCCGTATTGAGCTCGTTTGCAACCTTTGTGCCCTTGAGATCGAGGCAGAAGTCACCCCATGTGTCGACAGCTGAACCGTTACCTACGATGAAGAGCGTAGGAGGATTGGACTTGTCCATCTCAGCGGTAAGTGTCTGCTGGTATGTACCGGAAGCTGCTGTTACGACCTTCACTGGAACACCTGTCTCAGCTGTGTAAGCTGCTGCGACTTCCTGAAGGACTGCATCGGATTCGGGCTTGAAGTTAAGCCAGTAAACGGAACCCTTGGATGCTGTTGATGTCTCGCCTGCGCCCTGTGCGAAAACAGTGCTGACAGCCATGAGAACAACGAGTAGGATACTCAAAGCTTTTTTCATTTTCTTAAATCTCCTTTTCACGGAAGGTTAGTCCTTCCGCCATCTGATAATTCAATGGTAAACCGGTTTTGTAAACCGGTCAACTAAAATTTTATATGAATTTTCAGACATGAAAAAAGAAGAAATGTATGATTTCACACAAAAACCACACATTCTTTCATTACAAGCAAATATAGGGATACAGTACGGAATAGTGCAAGAAATCGTACTGTATGCAGAAACATCGCATCATCAGGAAGCGTTGGGAACATCGGGGGGAAGCGGCAGCAGGGAGATTACCATCAGGAGCCTGTTAAGGGCATCGGTGACACCCTTCTGCATGTCTTCCTGGTACGATGAATTGCCATCAAGTTCCTCAAGACGGAGGCCGAAATCATCCATCACGGGAGGATCGGAAGGCATCTCTTCCTCAGTGATCACATCCGGCATGGTCTCCGGGACGGGATTTTTCGAGCATCGTCTGAACTCAAGTCCCCTCTTGGTTCTCGTGGCGGCTGCCCCGAAGAGCCTGCATAAAAGCGGACGGACCTGATATATCGTGCACTTTCCCCCTTCCCTCATCTGATCGGCAAAGGGGCAGCCCTTACCGGAAACGGTGAACCGCATGAGAGGCCTTATGTCACGTTCCTGGACGAAGTAGGTCCATGCCGCGATCGCAAGGGCCTCAGAGGACGTGACGGGAGGAGTGAATTCCCTGCAGCACTCCCCGCATCCGGACGGACACGATATATGTGCTTCTTCAGTGAATCTGTCAAAGGAATGCTCTATTGAATCATAAAAGCCGGCAATCGCGGCAAGCTGAGCCCCGATACCTGTATCCTCAAGGCGTGCAATGAGTTCATCGAATTCTTTCATGAAAAAAATTTTATACACCATGAAAAAAAACTTGTTCAAGCTGTATCAAACATTTTTTAGGAAAAAAACAGAGTCAGAGGGTGCTCTTCCGTGCGAATACTCAATTAAGGAAACGGGCACAGGCGATATGCCGATGTGGCCAGACTTCCATTCGTCCCGGACAAACCGGCTCCTGTTATGGAACTGAAAAAGGATAAGTCAGCAGGGAAAGCACTGTCACTCAGGTCTCTATGGCTGTATGACCGAAAGGGCATGAAAAAAGCGCCCCGAAGGACGCTTTTTCTGATCTTCAGTCGTTATACCCGTTGGGGTTCTTTGACTGCCAGTTCCAGGAGGAAGCACACATCTCGTCAATTCCGAGATCAGCAGTCCAGCCAAGTTCTTCCTTTGCCCTGGAAGCATCGCAGTAGCATGTCGCGATGTCGCCGGGACGGCGGGGCCTGATGACATACGGAAGCTTTTTGCCGCATGCCTTCTCATAGGCATGAAGGACATCGAGTACGGAGTAACCGTGACCGGTTCCGAGGTTATAGATGCTGACTCCCGTGTTTCCTTCGAATCTCTTAAGTGCCTTCACATGGCCCTTTGCAAGGTCGACGACATGGATGTAGTCGCGCACTCCAGTTCCGTCATGGGTGGGATAGTCATTTCCGAACACTCCAAGGGCTTCAAGCTTACCGATGGCAACCTGTGCAATGTAAGGAACAAGGTTATTGGGTATGCCTTTCGGGTCCTCACCGATGAGACCGCTTTCATGTGCCCCGATCGGATTGAAGTATCTTAAAAGGACGACGTTCCACTCTGGATCGGCAGTGTGGAGATCGGTAAGGATCTGCTCCAGCATGCCTTTTGTCTGTCCGTAAGGATTGGTGATGTTTCCCTTGGGGCAGTCCTCGGTTATGGGAACGAATGCGGGATCCCCGTATACGGTTGCGGAGGATGAGAAGATGATGTTCTTCACTCCATGCTCTCTCATCACGAAACAGAGGTTAAGGGTACCCGTGATGTTGTTGTGATAGTACTCAAGGGGCTTGTGCACGGATTCGCCGACTGCCTTCAGTCCTGCGAAGTTGATGACACTGTCAATCTTCTCCTTTTCAAAAACCTCTTCCAGTGCAGCCTTATCAAGAAGGTCGGCCTCGTAAAAGGTTACTTTCTTCCCCGTGATCTCCTCGACACGGTCGAGTGCTTTTCTGCTGGAATTATAGAGGTTGTCGACGACAACCACTTCATAACCGGCGTTCAGGAGCTCCACACAGGTATGGGAGCCGATGTAGCCTGCACCGCCTGCAACCAAGATTGCCATAAATAATTCTCCTTGGTTTTCAAGGCTATCACAAAAGGTATCAAAAAGAAAGGATAATTAATCCTCAGCCCTTCTTAATCTTGTACATTGTCTTTCTGGAGAAGTCCACTTCCTTGAACGGCAGTTTCCCGGTATCGTCGAAACATTTATTCTCGCAGAGCCTGCACTGGTGCTTGTTGCAGTAACGTACCACGCCGTTCTTCTTTTCGCTTTTCTTGTAAAGCTGAATCCCCATGGGACAGAAAACCTTATTGATGGCCATGCATCTGATGAAGGCATCGGCATACCTTGCCAGCTCAGGGAAGCTTTCCTCGGCAAGGTATTCGAAATCCATCTCGGCAAGCACCTTTCTGGCTTCCGAGTATCCTGCAAAAACTAGCACGTCAATGTCCGATGGGATCACCCCTTCAGAGAAAATACCTTCATGGTAACGGAATGCCTCGGTTCCATCCGGAATCACTTCAGTCCTGTCATCAATGAAAATAAGCCTGATCAAACAACTTCCCTCCCATACGCCGTTTATACTACTGTTATAATCAAGCTTATTAAAAATAGGAAGGGAAAAATCACTCGTTTTGTTGATTTTTCCCCTTCATATCCGGTTTTTCAGGCTTTATCAGCTGAAGAAAAGTTCAAATGCACGGCAAAGGGACCTGTCCCAGAAAGCCCATTCATGTCCGCCCTTCCAGTGTTCCCAGGTCACATCCGCACCTTTTGCAATAAGTGCATCCCTTATCATCACGCTGTGAGGAAAAAGCCTGTCATCATCACCGCATGTTATGTAGAACGGAGGCAGTTCCTCTTTATCCGAAAGCAGTGCAAAGAGGTTGGCATCCTCAGGGAAATCCTCACCGAAGATTGCATATGCTTCCTTCTGACGGCTTTCCGGGGAAGATGAAAGCAGTGACTCCAGATCGGAAACGCAGGAAAAAGCCGCAGCACCTTTATAACGCATGGGATATGTGAGCGCACACTTCAGCGCTCCATAGCCTCCCATGGAAAGGCCCATCACGTACATTTTGCTGTTACTGAGGCGGAAGTACTTTTCCATCATCGAAGGAAGTTCATCCGTTATGAACGTGAAATAATTCAGTCCGTACTTCATGTCGGCATAGAAGCTCCGCTGTACTTCGGGCATCACTATGGCCACTTCATGCTCCACGCCATAGCGCTCAGCTGCAGTGAAGCGTGACCACATCGTCGCATTGTCCGAAAGCCCGTGAAGCAGGTACACCACCGGAACGTTCCCCAGCTCTGCATCGTCGGGAAGCATGACCATGACTGATGTGTACATGTCCATCACATCGGATTTCACATCCATTCTTATGTATGCCATACTGAACCTCCTAGAAAAGACCGGTGATGCGGCCATCCGCATCGATGTCCATGTTATATGCCGCAGGAACCGCTGAAAGGCCGGGCATTGTCATTATGTCCCCTGCATATGCCACGATGAAGCCAGCACCGGCACTGACCCTTATGTCATTTATCAGGATCCTGAAACCTGATGGAGCTCCCAGCTTCTTCGCATCATCGGAAAATGAATACTGTGTCTTTGCGATGCATACGGGATATTTTCCATATCCTTCATTCTCCGCTTTTTTCAGTTTCGTTATGACGCCTGAGGCAAAGTCCACGCCGTCCGCTCCGTAAATTCTCTTCGCAACCGCCTCGATCTTGGCTTTGAGCGAAATGTCATCAGGATAGGTGAATGTCCCGTGTGTCTCGCATTCAAGAAGGGAAATGACACTGTCGGCAAGCTCAAGACCTCCTTCACCGCCCTTACCCCACACTTCGGTAAATGAAGCTTTCACGCCTTTTTCTTCGGCAAAGGCCTTCACGGCTGCGGTTTCGGCTTCCGTGTCGCTGGTGAAGTGGTTGATCGCGACGGTGACGGGAAGATTCCAAACATTCCTTATGTTGTCGATGTGACGGGAAAGATTGGAAAGTCCCTTTTCAAGTGCTTCCGTATTCTCCAGAGTCAGCTTATCCTTTTCAGCACCTCCATGATATTTCAGTGCCCTTACGGAGGCGACAAGCACGATGCAGTCAGGCATGAGTCCTGAAAGCCGGCACTTGATGTCAATGAACTTCTCGGCCCCGAGGTCTGCGCCGAAGCCCGCTTCCGTAACGACGATGTCAGACAGCTGCAGTGCGGTCTGAGTTGCCCTGACACTGTTGCAACCATGGGCGATGTTTGCAAACGGACCAAGGTGAACAAATGCCGGAGTGCCCTCAAGTGTCTGGACAAGATTGGGCTTTATCGCATCCTTTAAGAGGAGTGCGGCAGCACCCACCCCTCCCAGATCGCCGAACTTTACCGGCTTTCCGTCATAGGTCCTTGCCAGGATGAGGCCGGAAAGTCTCTTCTTAAGGTCTTCAATATCCTCGCTGAGGCAGAGGGTTGCCATGATCTCGCTGGCGGCGGTTATCTGGAATCCGTCTTCATGGACAAAGCCGTTTGCCTTTCCTCCAAGCCCTGAGATTATGTTCCTGAGCTGTCTGTCATTCATGTCCAGACAGCGCTTCCACGTTATCGTCCTGGGATCGATGTTCTGGGGATTACCCTTGACAAGGGAGTTGTCAAGCAGTGCGGCGATGAGGTTGTTCGCCGCAGTGACCGCATGAATGTCACCCGTGAAATGCAGGTTGATGTCCTCCATCGGCACTACCTGGGCCCAGCCGCCTCCCGCGGCTCCGCCTTTAACGCCGAACACGGGTCCCAGGGAAGGCTCCCTCAGGGCAAGTGACACTTTCCTGCCCCGGCGCTTAAGCGCATCCGCAAGTCCGATCGACACCGTCGTCTTGCCTTCCCCTGCCGGGGTCGGGTTTATGGCGGTCACGAGCACGAGCTTACCCTTTTTCCGGGAAGGATCCGTCTTTATGTTTACCTTTGCCTTATAGCGGCCGTAGCACTCAAGATCCTCTTCAGGAATCGAGAGTCCTGCCGCTATCTCCGTTATGCTGCGGGGTTTTACGCTGTTTGCGATTTCCATGTCTGTCATGAGATGATGATAACCCCAAACCCATGGTGAAGTCTATCGCACCTGCCCTGCATGCATCACGGCATTCCATGCACCTGAT
>JBJEWN010000105.1:0-4294 GCA_051885075.1 Bullifex sp. | reverse complement strand
CTTGAGGAAGCTGCATATGTGGACGGTGCGGGAAGGGGAACCATACTCTTTAAGATCATTACCCCGCTTGTCAAGCCGGGTATGCTTGCAGTAGGTATCTATGCTTTCCTCATGACCTGGGATGACTATCTCCATGCAGCAACACTTATACAGACGGACAGTCTCAGGACACTTTCAATAGGTATCGCACTGAGATATCTGGGGGAACTCTCTTACGACTGGAGCCTGATCAACGCGATAAGCGTAATCGGTACGATTCCGATGGTCCTTGTGTTCTTCTTTTTCCAGAAGTACATGATAAAAGGACTTGTGGCCGGAGCGGTCAAAGGTTAGTAATTTCTGTTGGGCATCCAGATCCGGATGCCTTTTTAATTCTGCCGATTGTATGCAGGAAATATGATTTCCAGGAAAAAGCAGGACTAATCCACATATAATATGTTTATTTTTTGAATTCAGTTTGTATAATATAAACATGTGGAGGCTTTGTCATGTTCTGTAAAAATCTCAAATACTATCGTCTGAAGAACAATCTTACCAAGGCATCCCTTGCCTCCAAAGTAGGTGTAACTCCCATGGCCATCACGAACTATGAGAATGGTGACAGAAGACCTGATATGCCTGTCATAAAAGCTCTGGCAAATGCATTGGGTGTTAAGACTGCTGACTTTCTGGCTGTAAGAAATACCGATCTTGTCTTTACTCATGACGAATTCAGGAAAAACAGCAGGCTTTCCAAAAGTCAGCAGGAATATGTACATGAAGCTGTCGAAGAATACTTCAATCGGTTCTACGATGCAGTTGAATCATTGGGCGGAGAAGTACTTCCGGAAAGCCCTTCGCTGCACGTGATTCCTGTTTCGGAAGATCCGGAAGAGGACGGAAAAGCTTTACGACGGTATCTTGGATTACCAGAACATGGCCCTGTAGGCAATTTAATTGAACACCTTGAGAACTCGGGTATCCTTGTGTGTCTTCTGGATATCGGAAATGATGGTTTTTCCGGTATAAACGGCAATATCAACGGTCGGCCTTATATTGCAATAAATAAGAACATGACTTCAGAACGGATCCGTACCACCATAGGACATGAACTGGCACATTTTGCATTTTCCTGGCCGGATGAAATGAAGAGGAAAGATGCTGAAAAACATGCGACAGCCGTTGCAGGAGCCTTCCTGTTTCCCCGAGCAGATGTTATTCGTGAACTTGGCATCCGTAGAAGATCAATCACCACTGACATGTATATGGTATGCATGGAGTATGGAATCGCCATGTCCCTGCTTGTCGTCAGGGCACATATATGCGGCATCATCAGTGATACTGTATATCGCAGTTTCTTCATTCAGTCAGGAGGAAAAACCGAACCATCCCGTATCAGTGCAGAAACTCCCACTCTGTTTGAACAGCTTGTGTACCGTGCAGTAAATGAGGATGAGATTTCCATTCAGAAAGGTGCGGAGCTTCTTAAACTTCCTTATGATGCCGTAGCAGCGAACTGCTGTCCTGCAGTGGGATAAGGAAGGAAGATGACATGAGGATGTATGCCGTATTGTATATCCTTTAGTCTCCATCCTTTTTTACACCACATGTCCATTTCCTGATGTTAAACTGTACTTCATGAAGGAAGTACTTGAAACGATTCCCGTATGGGATGCACTTAAGGAAGATACGGAGTGTCCGATCTGCTCTCTGATGATGAGGGCTGAGGAGGATGCACTGAAATACTATCTGGGACCTGCAGTCATGGTTCCCGAGATAAGAGTTGAGATAAACCGCAAAGGTTACTGCAATGATCACTGGCAGAAGCTTGCCGCGATGAATAAGGCTCAGCCTCTGGCGCTCTCCCTTGATACCTACTATGAGGAGAGCAGGAAGATTTTTTCGTCATCTTTTGCTCAGATAGAAAAGGCAGGAAATGCCAGAAAGGCTTTAAAGGGATTTGAGGCTCTTGAGGAGCAGGTAAGAAAGCGTGAGGAAGGGTGCCTTGTCTGTGACTACATGAAGATGAGGCTGGACAGATATACCGCAACCTTTGCCGTTCTTTTTGACCAGGATCCTGAATTCAGACAGGCTCTTTCAGCAAGCAAAGGGTTCTGTGTCCATCACACACTTGATCTCGTCCATGCTGCAAAGGCCAATATCAGCGGGGATGTGCTTACGGAATATCTTAAGACACTTTCATCACTTCTCGGGAAAAACCTTGAAAGGGTACAGAAGGATGTGTGGTGGATGACTCAGAAGTACAAGAGCGAGAATAAGGACAAACCCTGGAACGGTTGTGAGGATGCATATAAGAGGGGAGCGGACAAGCTCACCGGTAAGGGCATCATTACTGAGTAGTCTTTCTTTTTCTCTTTTTCGGCTGCGGGATCAGCAGGAGCTGCTCATCCGGCCCTTGGTCCTCCATTCTTTTCAGGAGGGACTCGCTGTAGTCATGCTTGGAGAGGTGGAGGTAGTCCGTGAATGATGCGGCAAAACGGTATACAAGGACATACTCCTTTTCCGACAGAAGTGAGATGGCGAGAGTGAATGCCCCTGTCTCATCATGTAGTTTTGAGGCTTCATCCTTTTCCGCCTTCGAAAGATAGTCCTCCTCTATGAAGAGGGCCATGACAAGGCTCATGTCATGTTCACGCACTATAATGTCGGGTGTAACCGCAGACACGGGCAGGGAGATATCAATAAGATATCTTCCGCCTGTTTCCTTATCCATCTCCGAAGCCAGACGGTGTGAGAACGCTGTCCGGTTCTTTTTCTGGAGAAACAGATAAGGATAGTTTTCAAAGGTTCTCTGGAGGGATGCCCTGAATGCATCGAAGAGCGTTATCTCCAGACTGCGCTTCACTCTGCCTGACAAACCACGAGCTCCATTTCACTGACTTTCGCTATTGTCTGATATATGGAACAATAGCCGCAGGTTGCTTCACATGCCTTTCCGAATGCATCAAAGTCCGAAGGATTCTTCACCGTAACGGTCAGCTTTGTATGCTTCAGTGTAGTCGGGGATTCTTCCCTCTTCACACCTTCCACGTGGATGTCGCACCATTCGTAGGTGATGCTTTCCTTAATCACATCGGTAAGTGTTGAGTACCAGCAGCCCGAGAGTGCACCGAGGAGGTACTCATAAGGACCGATCGTTGAGTCGAAGAAGTTGTCGCGTCCATCCTTTGAATGAAATGAGCGTGACTCTTTACTGAAGTGTGCGAAAATTTCTCTTGCCATGATTCAATAATATATGCTTCCCGTCATTTTGTCACAGAAAAATCTAAGTGAGTCATGTCGTACGGCGCTTCATTGACTATCGTGCCCATGTATGAGCCGAAGGACAGGCCATCCATCTTCTCCTGCCAGAGCATCCAGTCCTCATCATCACTATTAACGGTTACCTTCCCTCCGAAGTACTCCCGGTTTATCTTTGCCGCAATGTTTTCAAGCCTCAGTTTCTCATCTTCCGTCAGATTCCTTTCCCGTATTGCTTTCCTCAGCTTTGAGAGTGTGGTTTCATCAAAGAAGGAAGCTGAGTACTCAGGAAAGTTCAGGAGGGAAGAAAGCATCATGCCGTTTTCCTCTGCCCATGACGGGACATCCACGCTTTTCGTTTCGTAGTTTATAAGGGTGTTGTTCTTTATGGAAATTATTCCATACTGATTCGGGGTAACTGCCATTGATGAAGCTGCTATGTCGGTAAAGCCATTGTCACTTACTATGTGCTGGATGTGAAGGTGTCCTGCAAGATTAAGTTCAACACCGTATTTACGGTATAATTCCAGTAATTTATTCGCATTGGACACGGTGTAGCCGAAGGTGAACCTTCCGTTATGCACCATCATCGGCTGATGGGTCGATGAGATGACTTTTATGCCTTCCGCCCTTGCTTTCTTAAGGTTTTCCTCCATCCATTTCAGTGTTTCGTTCTTTACCGTGCAGAAGGTATCATTGGCATTCACGTCCACCATCAGAACCCAGAGGGAGTCACTTACTTTTCCGAAATAACTGAGAGAGTGTTCATCCCTTGAGATGGCACTGCCATAACCCAGTCCCGAGTATATTACGGAGAAGTCCTCATTTCCGATGCTGTCCTTCTGATATGTCTTTCCGTCCCTGAATGTATATGCAGTTCCGTCCGTGTCGTGGTTGCCTGGAATGACGAATACCTTTATTCCGGCCTTTGCAAGAGGCTTAAGTGCCTCGGCAAAACCTCTGTGACTTTCCTCAGCCCCGTTCAGGGTAAGGTCTCCCGATATTATTACCGCATCAGGTTTTAAAATGAGCATGTCCCTTACAAAGGCATCAG
>JBJEWN010000104.1:0-4296 GCA_051885075.1 Bullifex sp. | reverse complement strand
GGAGCCTCATGGGGAGAGACATACAGCACAGGTCTGGCTGAAGATGCACTAGCAGAACTTTTTGCTGGAATGTGTGAAATTACCGGCGGAACTTTCTCTTCTGATCCAAGCGCTTATGTTGATACAGAGAATTACGAAGTAACTCTAAACGAATCTACTTGGTCGGTGACTGCCAAATAAATAGTTTCTTACATGCTGCCCCTCAGCATTTAAGATAAATACCCTTTCTCCCTTGGAGTGTGCACCTCTGGGGGAGATTATTGTTTTTTGGAGGGGTAATTGTGTCTTGTGCAAACCGTTATGATATTGTATATTATTGATTTGTGTGCATGAGCACGCATAATCCATGGTAATTGGTGTTTACCAATGAGAGTACAAGGAGTAAAGCTATGAGCGAAGAAAAGAGCTTACAGGCACGCCTCAGAACAGAGGATTTCGGTTCTGCCGGTTCACGCCGCCTTATCCGCAAGGGTGAGATCCCTGCAGTTGTCTACGGCAAGCAGGAGCCCATCCACATCGTGATCAACGCAAAAGAGTTCATGATGAAGAAGCACACATTCAGTGAATCCACACTTATTTCACTTAATGTTGACGGCACTGAGCACAAGGTTTTCGTAAAGACCTACCAGGAGGATCTCCTCAAGGGTATCGTCAAGCACGTTGACTTCTATGAAGTCACATTCGGTGTTCTTGTAAAGACACATGTAAGGGTCGAGCTCACAGGTACACCTTTTGGCTGCAAGGCCGGTGGTGTTCTTGATCAGGTCATCCACGAAATCGAGATCGAGTGTTTCCCGAGACATCTGCCTCAGGCTATCACTGCTGATGTCACCAACCTCCAGATCAACGAGGGTATCAGGGTCAGCGACCTCAACGTACCTGCTGAGATCAAGGTTCTCTCTGACCTCAACGCAACCGTTGCTACAGTCAAGGGTGTCAAGGAAGATGCAGCTCCTGCAGCAGATGCCGCAGCCGCAACTGAGGAAGCTCCCGCAAAATAATGACTGTTGTGTTCGGACTGGGTAACCCCGGACCTGAATACGGGAAGACAAGGCACAACGTCGGAGTTCAGACACTCCAGAGAATGGCAGCGCACTATCAGGTAACTCTGAAAAGGCGCTGCTTTTCTTCTTATCTGAAGGCTGAAACTGATGGTGTGAGACTTGTGTTCCCTCTTACTTACATGAATGATTCAGGTCGGGTGGTGCCAAAAACGGTAGGTGAAGGTGACCGTGTCATCGTAATCTGTGACCAGATGGATCTTCCTCCGGGAAAGATAAGACTCAGGATGGGTGGTTCCTCTGCGGGGCATAACGGGCTTAAGAGCATGATGGAGTATCTTCCTGACGGCTTTATCAGGATGTATATCGGGGTCGGACGTCCTCAGGAGGGTATAAGTGTTCCTGATCATGTGCTTTCCGGATTTTCCGATTCAGACAGGGCTCTTGTTGACATGGCTGAGGAGAAGGCTGCCGATATTCTCATCAGGTTTTTAAAGGGTGAGGAGAAGGAAGAACGCCTCATTCAGGAAGCAAACAGTTTCAGGGCGGAATGAAGGATCTTGTAAGTGCAGTAAGAAGTTTTTTTGAGACGGAGGGAATTGGTACCGATGGTGTATTCCACCTTGCCTTTTCAGGCGGTTCGGACTCCCTCCCGCTTCTTCATGCCCTGACAAAGGTAATTACAGGTTTTCTTGATGCAGTGTATGTGGACCATGCACTGAGGGATCGGAGTATCCTTGATGAAGAAATTGCGCTGAACAGGAAAAACTGTGAGCTTATCGGTGTGCCCCTTACCGTTTACCGTCTCTCTGATGGTGAAGTTGAAGCTCTTGCTTCAGAAAGGGGTATTACACTGGAAGCTGCCGCCAGGGAGCTGAGATACAGATATTTTGATACTCTTGATGGTTATGTTATAACCGGACATAACATGGATGACCAGGCGGAAAGTGTTTTCATGAAGCTTTTAACCGGTTCCACATTCCAGTCCCTTGCCGGGATCAGGAAGGTAAGGGGAAAGTATTTAAGACCAATGCTTTCAGTTCCGAAGAGTGAAATCCTTAGGTATGCAGATGAAAACGGTCTTGTGTGCAGTCATGACCATACGAATTCAGAGCTCTTCTGCCTCAGAAACAGGGTGCGTCATCTGGTAATGCCATATCTTTCCGATGAAGTTAAGCTGAGCCTAGTGAATATTGCTGATAATGTCAGTGCATTTGTCTCTGAAACAGGTGTATGTGAAATCTATGATATGGGGCTTTATGTGTATGTTTCTTCAGATTCGTTTTTTTCAGCATCAGATCTGAAACGGGACATCACGCTGCTGACTGTTCTTTCAGGGTATGCGGAGAGGAGGATCAGCAGGGGAGAACTTGGTGAGATCATCAGTCATGCCGGAAGGAAGAAGTCATTCTATGGACGTGAGTATATTGTTACCTTTTTTGGTGATGAGATCAGGTTTTATCCGCAGAAGTACTGGTTTTCGGCAAGGTTCAATGATCATTTGTCATCAGGCCCATACAGAGTGACTGTGAGTGATGCGGAAAATGCGCTTTTCCTTCCTCTCGACGGTTCACTTATCATAAGGATGGATGAAAGCGGGGACATGCTGAGGACTAAGGGCGGAAACATAAAGGTTTCAGAGCTGCTTTCCTCAATGGGAGTTCCCTATGCCCCGGTCGTTACCGACAGGGGAAAAGCGGTTGCGGTGTTTGCATCCTGCCTTGGAGGTGTGAACAGGATTTCATCAGATCTTATCAATCCTCAGTGGCGTGATGAGACCCGTGTGGATGTTATTTCGGCATCGCTAACTTGAACTTTGCACCATATACCTTTATATTAGGTATATTACGTTTTTAAGGACATATGATGGACGAAAACAAAGATAAGGAACTTAACGAAGAGCCTAAGGATAAGGCACCGGAAGGACCTGGTGCGGGTGCCGGTAAGGAACCCGATAAAGAAAAAGAAAACAGAAAGAAGAAAGATAATGTATATGACCAGTACCGTTACTGGGGATCGGACGGAGGAGACGACGGTAAATTCAAAGGCGGCATGAAGAATAAGCTGACGCTTTTTGTGTTCATCGCGCTCATCCTGAGTTTTGCCTTTCTTTTCTTCAATGAATCAAGGGCGGCAAAGCCTCAGGAAGTATCGTATTCCACATTCATCGGCGCTGTCAAATCAGGAAGCGTCGTGAAAGCCGACATAAGGGATGAAGCACAGGTCACGTTCACCACGCTGAACGGCATGTCGGCAGTGTGCCGCATTCCATACTATGATTCATCACTTCTTCCCCTTCTGGAAGAGAACAATGTGGAGATAGTGGGCTCCGTTCAGGGAGTTTCATTCCTCTACATCTTCCTCCAGCTCTTCCCCTGGATCATATTTGCCATCATCATGTTCAACCTGTACAGGCAGACAGGGGCTGCGGGCGGAACCCGGATGATGGGTCAGCTCGGAAAGAGCCATGCACACCAGTACGGCGACAAGGACAAGAAGGTTACTTTTGCCGATGTTGCCGGACAGAAGGAAAGCAAGTATGAGCTTCAGGAAGTGGTTGAATTCCTGAAGAATCCTGAAAGGTTCGTGAAGATAGGTGCCAGGATTCCCAAAGGCGTCCTGCTCGTGGGTCCTCCGGGAACAGGTAAGACACTGCTTGCCCGCGCCGTGGCAGGGGAGGCGGGAGTTAACTTCTTCCACACTTCAGGTTCAGACTTCGTTGAGATGTTCGTGGGTATGGGTGCTGCCCGTGTCCGTGACCTTTTTGAGACGGGAAGAAAGAATGCACCGTGCATCCTCTTCATCGATGAGCTTGATGCTGTGGGACGCTCAAGGGGAAGCGGACTCGGCGGAGGACACGATGAGCGTGAGCAGACACTCAACCAGATCCTTGTTGAAATGGATGGTTTCTCCTCTGATCCCGGGGTAATCGTCATTGCGGCCACAAACCGCCCTGACGTACTTGATCCTGCTCTTCTGAGACCGGGACGCTTCGACAGACAGGTTGTAGTGGACCTGCCTGACGTACAGGAAAGGCTTGACATCCTCCGCATCCATGCAAAGAAAGTCAAGAGCGGTGATGACATCGATCTTGAGAGGATTGCAAAGGCAACACCCGGATCATCCGGTGCCGATCTTGCAAACCTCGTCAATGAAGCCGCGCTCTTTGCAGCACGTGATAAGAGGGAAACAGTATCCATGGCTGATTATGAGAAGGCCAGGGACAAGATCATCCTCGGCGTTGCCCGTGAAAGCCGCTTCATGACAGCTGATGAGAAGAAGGCAACCGCATACC
>JBJEWN010000103.1:0-4312 GCA_051885075.1 Bullifex sp. | reverse complement strand
CTGTTACTTCATAGTGCCAGAGATAGTTTTCGAACTGCTCGAACTGGTTGAAGATTACGATGTGCGCACCGCGCTCCGCATCGAGTTCATGGCACTTGTCGAAGATTTCCTTTACGTTTGACTCACAGCCCGGTGTTGCGATGATTTCACCTGCAACGGTCTTCAGCCAGTTGAATCTTTCCTGGCTCATGTTCTCGGGAAGGATTGCGATTGACTTGCATCCGAGGAGTGCGGAGTTGTATGCGCCGCCGCGGCAGTAGTTTCCGGTGCTGGGCCATACAGCCTGCTGCTCGAGGGCATCGAAGTTACCTGTTACGAGTGCAGGTGCGAGACATGAGTAGGTAGCACCGACCTTGTGAACTCCGCATGGGAACCACTTTCCCGCAAGGGCAAGTATCCTTGCTTTTGTACCCGTGATCTCACGGGGGATCTCGATGAAGTTGACATCTTTGAAGGAACCGCCCTTCTCAACGGGCTCGTTGTGCCATGTGATCCTGTAGAGGTTTACGGGGTCGACATCCCAGAGTCCTGTCTCTTTCAGCTTTGCCTTAATGTCATCACTGATCTTCTCAGGATGCTTCATCTCTTCAAATGTCGGAAGGGTAATTCCCTTTTCCTTACATCTTGCAACGTTTTTCTTGATGATATCGGGGTGTTTTTCCAGGTTAATTAACACGTTTTTATCCTCCAAAGATAAGTTTATGTATGAAGAATACAACGTGAAAACCAATATTGTAAAGAAAAAATTGCGTTTTATCTAAATTTCAGATAAAAAATTTGTGGTTTCCGCTTTCTTTTATGATTTCATCCCTGAGAGCGGCCCTGAGGGCGGCTTCAAAGAGGGCCTCGATGGCGGCTCCCTTCCTTTCGTAAAGGAGCGCGGAAGTGAATGCCGAAAGGAGCTGCTTCCTGTACATCATTCCCTTTGTGTTCTCAAGGCACCAGGAAAGGGCGCACTCGGCCTCGCACACAGGTATCTGATAGCTGTACCTGTCGCTTTCAGGGGATGTCCTGAAATGATCATAGCCGGTGTAAGGCATGCTGTGATAAACGGGTTCATCCTCTTCAGTCATATACAGATCCATGCCTGAAATAAGAGCTGAGATGTGATCATCAAGGCGGCTTCCGCAGCGCTTTAGGGAAATACTGTTCAGAAGCCTCTTCCTGAGAAGCGTATCCCTGATCGGAGCTTCCACGCTTATGATTTTGCTGATGCGCTTCTGCAGCTCATCATCATGAACGTGCGAGAACACATCCTCCGGTGAGAGTTTCAGCACCGGTAAGTCAGCCGTAACGTATGATCTTCTTTCAGTCATGTCTGAATTATAGAACTTTTATGACAGACAATGCCACTTCTTTTGTGTAGAATAGGGTATTCAGGAGGAACAAAACCATGCTTGAACCAGGCACAAAGGCTCCGTTTTTCGAAGCACCCGATCAGAACGGCGTGATGCACTCACTTTCCGAGTATCTCGGCCGTAAGTTCATTCTTTATTTCTACCCCAAGGACAATACCCCGGGATGCACGAAGCAGGCGTGCGGATATTCAAGGAATTATCCGCAGTTTCTGGAAAAGGGCGTTGAGGTCATCGGCGTGAGCCGCGACAGCGTCGCATCCCACAAGAAATTTGAGACAAACCAGGATCTTAAGTTCACGATCCTTTCGGATCCCGAGAGGAAGATCATCGAAGCATATGACTGCTGGAAGGAAAAGAAGAACTACGGCAAGGTGACGCTCGGTGTCGTGAGAACCACATACCTCATCGATGAGAACGGCATCATCATAAGGGCCAATGACAAAGTGAAGGCAGCTGAAGATCCCGATAAGATGCTGGAGAGCCTTTCTTGAGGATCATCATTTCACCTGCAAAGAAGATGAGAAGGGACATTGATGCTCCCTTCTCACTTACGTCTGCGCATTTTGAAAAAGATGCCCGATACCTTGTATCAGTGCTCCGTGAGATGAGTGTTCCGGAGCTTTCAGCGCTCTGGAAGACAGGTGATAAGCTGACACGCCAGGCAAAGTCATATCTTGACTCGTTTGATCCTGCGCTTCCGCAGACTCCCGCAATCCTTGCATATGACGGGATAGCATTCCGCTATATGGCTCCTTCAGTGTTCGAACAGCGGATGATGGATTATGTCCAGGCCCATCTCAGAATCATTTCGGGGCTTTACGGAGTCCTCCGTCCCCTTGACGGCGTATCGCCGTACAGACTTGAAATGCAGGCCCCTCTTGCAGCATCAGGCGGGAATGATCTGTATGAGTACTGGGGCAGAAGGATACATGATGAGGTTTATGATGGTGATGATACGGTGATAAACCTGGCATCGAAGGAGTATTCAGATACTGTTGAACCTTACATAGGGCCAGGTGAAAGATTTGTTAACGTGAACTTTGCCGAGCTGAAGGACGGATCACCTGTCATCAGGGCCACTTATGCCAAGATGGCAAGGGGAGAGATGGTAAGGTTCCTGGCACAGCATGAAGCAGAGGATGCCGAAGTCATGAAGGAGTTTGACGGACTGGGCTTCTCATTTGAAGAGTCGCTTTCATCCAGCGATGATTACTGGTTTCTGAGGAAATGAAATGATTACATATACAGAGGAAAAGATATTCACCAAAAAGCAGGCGGAAGAGCTGTTTCTTTCGGTTAACTGGCTCTCCGGGCGTTATCCTGACAGACTTTTCAGGGCACTGCTTGCATCTGAAACGGTCATTACCGCCTGGGACGGCGATGAGCTTGTCGGGCTATGCCGAGTGCTTGATGACACGGCAATGATGGCATACATAAACTACGTTCTTGTGCGCCCTTCCCACCAGGGAAAGGGGATAGCATCACGCATGCTTTCGATCGTGAAGGACAAATATAAGGACTTTCTTTACATTGAGGCCATGCTGGAAGATAAGGCAAATGTTCCGTTCTATGAAAAGAACGGGTTTTCACCGATGGAAAACGGTAAGGGCATGCTGATCAGGAATACAGACATAAAGTGATGATGGATAAAACTCCCGATACGATAGAAATAGATTCAACCCTTATCAGGAAGATAAGTCCTTCATGCTCCGCACTCAGTGAGAAGGTCACTTTCGACTCCGGCGGTAAGGCATATGTTGAGACTGAAGACCTGAACACCCATGAGTGCGTGAAAAGGGAAACAGATCTTCCTCCCGGTCTTTTTCAGCTCATGCTTTCCCTTATAGGGACTATCAGTCCTATGGACGGTGATTTCTCTGAAGGGACCTGGATCATCACGCTGAGCTCAGGAGGTGAGGTCATTTCATCGATTAAGGGGCCGATCGGGAGGGATAACGGACTTGGTCTCTTTTCCAGGACATACAGGGATCTTCTCGGCCTTAAGACGCTCATCGCCCTTGACGGGGAGTTTTCACAGGCTGAGCTTTCATCGTTCACGATAAACTATGAAGATGATGACGGGTATGAGGAAAAGGCAATACTTGAAGCCCGTACCAGGGACTTAAGACTTTACCGGAAGAGGTTTGACGGAAAGGAAAGCTATGTTCAGCTGACGCTTTCACCCTGGCAGCTCGGTTACATCAGGGAAAGTGCTGATGCCGATCTGTTCCTCAGGAGTGCAAAGCCTGGTAGGGCAAAAGGGTTTGCCCGCATTTCCTTTAACCTGAATTTTGAGGACGGAAGTGCGATCACACACTCATCGGACATGCTTCTCGGCATACTTCCGGATGGGTATGTCAGGTTTCTTGATGAAATATCGACTGCAGTAAGTGACACATCGTTCATGCTTATGTTCTCCCGTTCCCCTCTCATGAGGGAACGGGATGACTGCCTCTTTGTAAAAGCAGTATTCAGTGATTCTTCATCGAAGAGGTATGCATACATGATAAGGGACGGAAGGGTATGGGAGGATTCATCCGTCATAGTACCTGCCGGTAATGATGTCGTTGCGGTTAAGGTAGATGAAGTAATTGCCGCTCCCCTTTCAAAACCTCCATATCCTATTAACAGAATAAGGGTTGCATTCGGTCTTAACGGCTTCGTGGACATGATCACATCCCCTCCGTTTTCAGCCGATTCCGCGCTGAGACATCTCGTGAACATGTCATCCATCGGAAACGATACTCCGTTCATCCCATCTGCCGTTTCAAAAGCACTGTCACACCTGATGGCAACGGATCTCATGGTTTACGTTCCTACCGAGCCCGGAGTCACCGATGACAACTTCTATCTCCTTTCTGGAGACGGCATGGCAATACTCCCATGCTTCCTTTCTGAAGAGGATGACAGGATGGATGTGATCGCGGGTCATATGCTCATGAGCTTTCATGATT
>JBJEWN010000102.1:0-4327 GCA_051885075.1 Bullifex sp. | reverse complement strand
CTCCGTCACCTTCAATAAAAAGTACTTCTCTTTCCGTCATGCCAGTGTCTCCTTGATCTGATTCAGTCTTCCGCCCTTTAAAAGCATTTCCCTCTGCAGCTCGGTGACGGAGAGACGGCATTTAAAGGAATAAGCCTTTGTCACGTTGTCAACGGTGATGAGCTCACCTGAGGCAACCTGCTTAACCGCATCCTTTATCATCAGTGCATCATCTGCTGAAATCTTCTCATAATCATCCTCGCTTAAAAGCGTGAGGGGAAGTATTCCCGCATTGCAGAGGTTAGCCTGATGAATTCTCTCGATGGAGAGTGCGAGCACAGCCTTCACTCCCAGGTACATCGGACAGAGTGCGGCATGCTCTCTTGATGAGCCCTGACCGTAGCTCTGACCTGCCACGATGAAGTTTGCGACTCCCCTGTCACGGCGCTCACTGCAGCGTGTGTGGAATTCCTTATCCACCCCTTCGAACACGAACGTGGAGTAAAGCGGAATGTTGGAACGGTACTTCAGGCGGGCACCTGCAGGCATGATGTGGTCAGTCGTGATCTTGTCACCTACCTTGATCGCAACCTGTCCTGCGAGATTTTCAGCCAATGGAGTGTTCTTCGGCGGCTCGCCGATATTCGGTCCCCTGAGGATTTCCACTCCGCTTCCGTCTGCAGGCGGGAAGATGAACATCGAGTCATCACTGTGGAAATCGGATGCATTCACATTGACGATATCCTTAACGAAGTCCTGCTCAAGCGGAGATGTGAAAACACCGGTAATTGCCGAAACGGCAGCAGTTTCGGGGCTTACGAGATAAACCTGTCCCGATTTTGTTCCGCTTCTGCCCTCAAAGTTCCTGTTATTGGTTCTGAGTGATACACCGTCAGTGGATGGACTGAAATGGTTTCCGATACAGAAGCCGCATGCACTTTCAAGTATCCTGGCACCGGCTTTAATCATCTTGGTGAGCGTTCCGTCCTCACTTATCATCTCAAACACTTCACGGGAACCGGGTGCGATTCCCAGGGAAACATTCTCTGCCACATGATGACCGTCAAGGATCATGCCGACCTTCACAAGATCCTGATAGGAACTGTTGGTACAGGAACCGATCAGTACCTGATCAACCTTCATACCTGAAAGCTCACTCACCTTTTTTATGTTTCCGGGTGAATGGGGACATGCAGTGAGTGGTTCAAGCGCGGCAAGGTCAATTTCGAATTCACCGTCATACTCCGCATCCTCATCTGCCTCAAGCGGCACCCAGCACTCTTCTCTGTGCTGTGCACGCAGAAAGTCCCGGGTTATTTCATCAGACGGGAAAAGGGAACAGGTTACGCCGCACTCTGCCCCCATGTTGCATATGGTTGCCCTTTCGGGAACTGAAAGGGTCTTAACACCCTCCCCCGCATATTCGAAAATGCAGTTAACGTTTCCTTTGGTGGTGAAGTGCTCGAGTACCTTCAGTATTACATCCTTGGCTGAGACGAACGGCCTCAGGGAATTCTTAAGGGTGATTCTTATCACACTGGGAGCAATGATCGTGAAAGGAACTCCTGCCATGGCAAGGGCAACGTCAAGGCCGCCTGCTCCGATTGCGATCATTCCCAGTCCGCCTCCTGTAGGAGTATGTGAATCGGAACCCAGGAGTGTCTTTCCGGGCTGACCGAAACGCTCAAGATGAACCTGATGGCAGATACCGTTTCCGGGCCGTGAGAATACGACGCCCTTCTTTGCAGCCACGCTCTGAAGGTACCTGTGATCATCGGCATTCTCAAAACCGACCTGCACCGTGTTGTGATCGACATAGCTGACCGCAAGCTCATTCCGCACCCTGTCAAGGCCCAGGGCTTCAAACTGCAGGTAAGCCATCGTTCCGGTCGCATCCTGGGTCAGGGTCTGATCGATTCTGATGTCGAGACTCTCCCCGGGAGTGAGACTTCCGCTGACAAAGTGTTTCTGTAAGATCTTTTTTGTTATAGATGAACCCATAGTGGCAATCTCCTGTTATCCGCAAAAATACCACTATAGCTTTTCTATTGCAAGGAACGGAAAGTGATTATAGAATGGGAAAACGGTGATTAAATTGAATTTCGTTAATAATGACATACTGCATAATGCTCCGCTGATCAGTGCATTCATTGCCTGTGTTTCCGCACAGGTGGTAAAGCCCTTCCTGGCCGTCCTGATGGGATATAAATTTGACAGGCACATGTTCGTGACCACGGGAGGGATGCCATCCTCCCACTCGGCCACGGTTACCGCGCTGACCACATCCATTGCGATGACACAGGGAGTCGGCTCCGTGTCCTTTGCGGTTTCACTGGTTTTCGCCTTCATAGTCATGCATGACGCCATGGGCGTCAGGCAGGAAGCAGGGAAACAGGCTGAAGTCATAAATGAGTGGTCAAGGATTCTTTCGAGCATTCACGAAGAAGGGGTCTTCTCACAGGAGCACCTCAAGACCATGCTCGGACATTCCTTCCCTCAGGTGCTTGCAGGACTGGTTCTGGGGCTCATCATAGGAATTGGCTGTACCTGCATGATTATCTGAATGGTGAATGTTAACCATGTCCGAATGCTGACGGGTTAATAATTACTTTTGACATTTCATGGATGCACAACTATTTTTCTTTTCATGAACTGGCTTGAAAAACACATCACTCTTCAGAATTATGATGATCCGAAGGCCGAAAGGGAAAATGCATACACCCATTTCTTCGGCTCCTTTCTGAGCATCATCGGTCTTGTTATGGTTTTGATGAAGTTCACGTCCTCCACGCCTCAGGGTGTTAAGGCAGGATTCATCATCTTCGCTCTCTCAAACATTCTTCTGTACACAGCTTCAGGGTTCTATCACTTCCTTCCTGAAGGAAACGCGAAACGGGTGTGCCGTATTCTCGATCACTCGAACATCTACTTCCTGATCGCAGGCACCTATACGCCGATCCTGCTGTACGTGGGAAGTGATAAATGCATCATGCTTACCATTTTCATGTGGGCGGTTGCAGCACTTGGGGTCTGTTTCACCCTTGTATTCTGGGGACGGCTCAAACCACTCCATCCCATACTCTACCTGCTGATGGGATGGTGCATAGTCCTCTTCTGGAACGATGTCATTCCATATGTGCCGCATGAACTCATAAAATACCTGGTTGGAGGAGGCATTACCTACTCAGTCGGGGTTGTATTTTATGCGATAAAGAAAATTCCGCACTATCATGCCATCTGGCACATGTTCGTGCTTGCAGGATCGATATGGTTTTACGCCGGTCTCTATGGAACACTTTTGTGATTTCATTTACTATACAGCATGTATGTCAAAAGGTGCTGATAAACTGAGACTGGAAACAGAGAGAAGAAAGGAAGCTTTCGATAACTTTTACAGAACAATCTACAATGACAGATACGAAGCACTCAGGGAGGCTCTTCTTAAAGAGGCCTCCCCTTCTGAATTCAGGGGCAATCTGAAGGAAAGTTATTACATGGACAGGGCTTCCGTACTTGTTGCATCCCTTCTGCCGCTGAAGGAAGATGATGCCGTGCTTGACATGTGCGCGGCCCCCGGAGGGAAGAGCCTTGTTCTTCTGTCACGTAGTGAAGGGCGGATATTTCTGACTGCCAATGACCGTTCTGCTGACAGGAAACAGCGCCTTGACAACGTTCTTTCGGAACATGTTCCTGAAGACTGGAAAAGGAACATCAGAACAACGTGCCGGGATGCATCTACCTGGGGCCTTCATGAAAAGGATGCTTATGATGCAGTCCTTCTTGATGCGCCATGTTCCTCGGAGCGTCACGTGCTTCAGAGTGAAAAGCATATGGCGATGTGGTCAGTCTCCCGTCCGAAAAGACTTGCCATAGAACAGTATGCACTGCTTGCAAGTGCACTGATGGCGGTAAAACCCGGCGGGTACATTCTCTATTCCACATGTTCAGTCAACAGTGCCGAGGATGAGGGAGTAATTGATAAGCTGATGAGGCGAAGGCAGAATGAAGCTGAAATCATCCCGTTTGAACTGGAGAAAAGCGAAGAGCGCCCCTATGGACGCATGATAATGCCTGACACGGCGGACAACATGGGGCCTCTCTATGCCTGCCTTATAAGGAAGAAAAATGAGTAAAGTTGCAATAGCAAAATGCGGACAGTATGATGGGGAAAAGGTGTATGAAGCACTCAGGCTCATCGCATCTTCCAGTGATTTCCCGGCTGTTGAGGGAAAAAGGGTACTGCTGAAACCCAATGTTCTTTCCGACAGCAGGCCGGAACTGGGAATTACGACAAACCCCGTCGTTGTTGAAGAGCTGATCAGGCTTGTTAAGGAAAAGGGAGCTTCAG
>JBJEWN010000101.1:0-4334 GCA_051885075.1 Bullifex sp. | reverse complement strand
TCTTCCGTTTCGTCCCCCTCATAAACCAGAAAATACTTCTTCTTTGCCTCATCGACGGCACTTTCATATGAATCGCCGGTAATGGTGATGTATTCCATGCCCCCTCCTTTCCGCTACAGGATGTAGCGGGAAAGATCCTGACTCTGAGCAATGTCCTTCAGGCGCTCATCGACATACTCCGGTGTGATCGTGACGGTCTGTCCGACCAGCTGGTCAGCTGAGAAACTGACTTCCTCAAGGAGCTTTTCCATAATCGTCTGGAGGCGGCGTGCACCGATGTTCTCATTGGTCTGGTTGACTTCATGGGCAAGCTCAGCAATGCGGTGAAGCCCTCCTTCGGTGAACTCAAGCTTCACTCCCTCGGTTGCGATGAGTGCGGCATACTGCTTCGTGATCGCATTGTTGGGCTCGGTAAGGATCCTGTAGAAATCATCTGCGGACAGGTCAGAAAGTTCAACGCGGATAGGGAAACGTCCCTGAAGTTCGGGAATGAGGTCAGAAGGCTTTGAGAGGGAGAATGCACCTGCTGCGATGAAAAGGATGTTCGTCGTGTCGATCGCACCCCACTTCGTTGAGACCTTGGTTCCTTCAACGATTGGAAGGATGTCACGCTGGACGCCTTCACGGGAAACTTCCCCGCGGCCGTCAGCATTTCCCCTCTGGGCAATCTTGTCGATTTCATCGATGAAGATGATACCCATTTCCTCAGTCCTCATCTTTGCTTCATCGACTGCCTTCTCAGGATCCACTGCCCTGTCCATTTCCTCTTCCCTGATTATCTCACGGGCTCTTCTGATTTTCACCTTTCTCGTCTTGGGTTTCTGGAAGAGATTTCCGATGCTGTTCATCGCTTCCTGGAGATCATCCATGCTGTTACCGCTTCCCATCACACCGATTTCGACACGGGCGGAAGGATTGACCTTCATCTCGACTTCCTTGTCATCGAATACACCGCGAAGCAGGAGTTCCCTGAACTTATCCCTGGTCTGTGTGACGCTTGTCTCCATCTGTCCTTCCGCAGGTTCCACCTGGGGAAGCAGAAGGTCGAGAAGGCGGTTGTTTACACGCTCGGTGACTTCTTCTTCCTTGCTTCTTGCCATCTCGTCACGGACCATCTGGAGGGAGGTGGCCATAAGATCCCTTACCATCGACTCAACATCACGTCCGACGTAACCGACTTCAGTGTACTTGGTTGCCTCGATTTTTATGAAGGGGGCATTTGCCAGCTTTGCTATCCTTCTGGCGATCTCGGTCTTACCGACACCGGTGGGCCCGATCATCATGATGTTCTTGGGCGAAACTTCCTCACGGATGGCGTCAGAGAGCATCTTCCTTCTTGAACGGTTACGGATCGCGATCGCGATCATCTTCTTGGCTTCATTCTGTCCGATGATGTATTCATCAAGTGCTTCCACGATTTCACGGGGAAACATCTCGTCAAGTTTCTTCTTCATTTATCTTTACTCCTCTTATGCGGGGGTGAGGTTCAGATAACCTCTGTTATGATGTTTGAATTCGTGTAGATGCAGATTCCGGATGCGATCTTCACGCTGCGGCGGGCAATTTCCTCTGCGGAAAGGTCAGCCTTGCTGTCAAGGTAGGCTTCGGCTGCAGACCTGGCGAAATCTCCGCCCGATCCGATCGCAAGCGTATCGCCTTCCGGTTCAAGCACGTCGCCGACTCCTGAGATGAGGAACATCTTCACTCCGTCCGATGCGATCATCATGGCTTCCAGATTTCTCAGCTGCTTGTCCATCCTCCACTGCTTTGCAAGTTCGACGGCCGCTCTGGTAAGGTCTCCGCCGTAGGTTTTGAGCTTTGACTCGAAAAGCTCATAGAGGGTGAATGCATCGGCAGTGGAACCTGCGAACCCGATGATTACCTTGTTATCGTAAAGGCGCCTTACCTTTCTGGCATTACCTTTGACGACAGTATTTCCCTGAGTCACCTGGCCGTCTCCGGCGATGGCTATGTGTCCGTCCTTCCTGACACAGCAGATTGTGGTTCCGTTCATAATAAGTTCTCCTCAATCACGCATGGGGATGGGCATTGTCGTACGTCTCATGGAGACGTGACTTTGTCACATGCGTGTAAATCTGGGTGGTGGAGATGCTCTCATGTCCGAGAAGCTCCTGCACGACCCTTATGTCCGCACCTCTTTCAAGAAGGTGTGTCGCGAAACTGTGCCTCAGCGTATGCGGTGTGAATTCCTTTTCAAAGCCGCAGAGCCGGGCATACTTTTCAAAGATAATATGGCTGGTACTGAACGGCAACCTGTTTCCCCTGTCGGAAACAAAGAGTGCCTTCTCTCCCGCTTTTCCTTTTGAAGCGAGGAAAACTTCCCTTTTTTACAGATAATCCTTCAGTTCCAGAGCCGTCTTTTCACTGAAAAAGAGATAGCGGAACTTGCTTCCCTTACCCTTTATCAGGATTCTTCTCTTTCTGAAATCGAGCTGATCCACATCAACGCTCAGTGCCTCACTGATCCGCGCGCCGCTGTTGTATATGAAGAGAAACAGCATGTGATCACGTTCATCGGCAAAGCTTTCGCGGGGCATGGACAGAAGCTTTTTCACTTCTTCCTCCGTTAGAAATGACGGAAGATGAAGCCCTTTGTCTTTCAGCGAAATGTCCGAAAAGACATTATGTCGGACAAGTTCCCGTTTTGCAAGATAGTTGTAATACGTCCTTACTCCCGTTACCTTCCTCAGCACGCTTTTTTCAGAAAACCGCATTTTAAGATATCTGACATACTCCCTGGCATCGTGGATGGTAACATCAGAGTCAGTGATACCCCTGTCAGAAAGGAATGCGTAATACTCTTCCAGGTCTTCCCTGTATGCCGTGAGGGTGTTATCGGCAAGTGATCTTACATCCCTTAAATATGTGATGTAATCATCAAAAGTATCCATGGCTGAATCCTACAACAAATCAGAGCTTAAGAAAAGAAAGCTCATCGAATGAGGTGCGGAAAAGATATCCCCGGATATCAATGCCTTTATACACAAGGTAATGTGTGAAGGAATCGATGACCGGTGCTCCTTCCATTGCAAGGCGCCTTCCGTACGAGGAAAGCAGTGCGCTTCTGTGAAGGAACACATCCCCTCCCCCGTCCAGTGTCTCAACCGCACAGTTCTTCTCCCTTTTCGACATGGAAAAGCAGATCGTATCACCGGTCAAGGCAGCAATGGAATCAGTGAATGACTTTGTGTCGTATGAAGGTTTAATCCCAGGCTCGAATGCTGAGAGCACCTGGCCTCCTGAAATCAGTATTCTCGAAAGCAGGTCCCCGAAAGAGCGCATGAACACATCAAGGCCGGAAGTAAGTATTACCCGGAGTGCGCCTCCCGTCCTGAGCACACCTTCAACCACAGCCCTCTCGCTTCCGAAAACGGACCTTGTGGTAACGGAAAAGCCATTGAGCGCTGCTTCCGATGCAAAGTCCGATATTGTTTTCATCAGTACCTTGTCAGGATATGGTGCACCTGCCAGGAGGATGGTGCTTCTTACATCATCACCGACTCCCATGAACACTTCTGCAGGACACTCGGATGAGAAAGGATAACCTTTTTCACCCTTTTCAAGGAAACGGTAATTTTTCTTCCACTGATCCTTATAGCAAAGTCTGTAATTGCATGGTGAAATCACTTTGTCTCTCATATTAATAATAAACGGAAATTGAAAGTTTTTCCGTCAGAGGAAGGAAAGAATTTCCCTTACAGCAATATTCATCTGTTCTTCAGGTGTGATCATTGCGTCATTATCGCCATTCTGTTTCCCGTAGGAACCGAACTGAGCATGATTTCCTCCTTCAATGACGACTTCCCTGAAGTCTTCAGGAAGGTTTGAGCGTGAGGATGCGTACTTTTCCAATTTAAGTACTCCGTCATTGCTGCCGTATAAGGAGAGTACTTTCAGTCCTGAATCCGATATGTCGCTAACGGAATATGAGGCAAGCAGGATCAGGGCATCATAGGAGTCCGGGTTCTTTGCCGCATTTGAGGATGCCATGCTGCCTCCCAGCGAGTGACCTCCTATGTACCAGGTTCTGACTTCAGGGTGGTTATCACGTATTACGTCTGCTTTATCAGGAGAAAAGACTGCCAGATTGAATGGCATCTTCACGATGATGCACATGATGCCTTCGCGGGAAAGTGCCTTTGCAAGTGGTGCATAGGCTTCAGGGGCAACCTTTCCTCCGGGATAGAAGATAAGTGCCCTCTCTGAAGAGCCGAACACTATCTCATCCTGCGTTTCCGTTTCAATGAGGGCAAGCGCATCTTCAGTTGCATGAGAGTATGTGCATAGGTAGGAAACAGATAATATGATTAATA
>JBJEWN010000100.1:0-4380 GCA_051885075.1 Bullifex sp. | reverse complement strand
ATGATTATATCTGCAAAACCGTCTCCTGCTTCACTGTTGCTCTTCACAAGCCAGTTTTCCTCACCTGAAAAGAGTCCCAGCAGGAAACCATGATAGAAGTTTTCCTTACGTCCCTTGGGAGCCTTTGCATCCAGCACACTGATCGTGCGGGAAAGAAGTGCATTGATTATCCGTTCTGCAGTGTCACACTGTCCGTCCCTGAACGCAGTACAGAGCTCATTTATTACTTCCTTCTGACACGATACTGAATCCTCAAACCATTTGCTGATCTCATTGACAAAAACCTCATGAACCTCCCTGTTAGGGATCTGAAGTGAAAAAACACCGTTTGGATACTTTTCCCGTGCAGTCAGATACCCGGTTGTGAATAGTACACTCCATAGATTTTCAGGCGAGCTGTACATATCCCTGTATGTCAGTTCCATGCTGATCTTTCTGGTTACCGTCTCTCCCTGCAAAAGACGCTCAATATCGTTTTTGGTATTTCTGTCCGACTGTTCTATGAAATGCCGGATGATATCATTACCGCTGGTATTGATCCAGAACGGCTGCAATTCACAGTCCGGGTCAGCAGTGAGTTTCTTTACTGCGGAAATAACATCCCATGGACAGTAGATATCTTTTGAACCGAATCTGTATCCATCATACCACAGCCGTATATCATCAAGCCTGGACATAAGTCCATAAGATTCAAGCATCCGGTCTACATCGTCCTCAGTGAAACCGAACATCTCATCATGGCGTTCATCTATTATGGTATTTGCATCCATATTGTTGATACCCGTGAAGATACTCTCTTTGGAAACCTTCATGCATCCGGTAAGAACTGCAAAAAACAGATTTCGGTTAGACTTGAATGCATTGCCGAAGAGCCCTCTCAGAAAAGCCACCATCTCATCGTAGTAACCATTGAGGAATGCTTTATCCAGGGGGACATCATACTCATCGAGCAGGATTATGACATCTTTACCGAAATGATGTTTCAGAATCTCAGAAAGGCCAAGCAGCAGACTTTCGTACTCCTCCTCAGACGCAGTCATCGATGTGAAAGAAGAAAGATAGGTAATTTCTTTCTCTGAAAGCTTTTCATCCCCTATCTGTGCCCTTATTCGCCAGACTTCGGATCGCATCAGTATCTTAAGCTTTTCAAATGCTGACTCAAAGGTAAGGGCATCAATGCTTTTCAGGGAAATAAATATCACGGGATATTTCCCCATGTATGCATCACAGAGTGATTTGTCTTCACTTATCTTAAGTCCATTGAACACCGATTTATCAGTATCTATATCGAAAAACTGATAAAGCATTGAAAGAAAAAGACTCTTTCCGAAGCGGCGCGGACGTGTGAACAGATTCACTTCTGACCAGGACGAAAGCAGTTCACTGATCATGGAAGTTTTGTCAACATAGTAAAAATCTTCCCTGATCAGTTTCTCAAAACCGTCAATTCCTATTGGAAGTTTCTGCTTTATCATTACTGTTCAGGCCTCTCCTCAGGAAATAATATATCACATCATCACTTAGAATGAAATATTGCCTGACAGCTATGCCATGTGGCATTTTTCTGATTTTCTCCAGCTTCTGAACGGCACGGAAGAAACCAGGTGACAGGGCAGTTTCCGGGCATGATGTTCTTTCTCACATTGAGATACAGCTCTGAAGAATCTGTTTCAGCTCCTCGGGATTTATCGGTTTCGAAAGGTGTCCGTTCATTCCGGCAGCAAGGGATGCCTGTACATCCTCCGCAAAGGCATTTGCAGTCATTGCTATGATGGGAACCGTCAGGGCATCACTTCTGCCAGCAAGACTCCTGATGGCTCCGGTAGCTTCATACCCGTTCATATTGGGCATCATCACGTCCATGAGTATGAGGTCAAATGTACCGACTGGGTTTTCTGAGAAGAGTTTTACCGCTTCACTTCCATCCATGGCACGGATTACATTCAGGCCCAGCTCCTCCAGCTGGAAGACCGCGATCTCAGCATTAAGGTCATTATCCTCTGCAAGAAGCACATTAAGGCCTTTCAGATTCACATTCCTGACAGTATCAGTCTTCTCATGCATCTCATGCTCATCCGTTACTTCCATCGGAAGTGTAACAGTGAAAACAGATCCCTTTCCCTTAGTGCTCTCAACCTTAATAGTACCGTCCATCAGATCCACGTACTTCTTTGTTATGGCCATTCCCAGCCCGGTGCCCTTGTACATGGTCCTTGCACTGTTGTCTTCTTGTGAAAACTCATCAAAGATATGGTCGATGAATTCCTCACTCATGCCCACTCCGGTATCCGATACCGTGTAAACGGCAGTGAGTCGTCCGTTTTCGGGAGCCGAATATGAAGCACTGAATTCTATCCTTCCGCCATCCTCCGTGAACTTGACGGCATTTCCCAGGATATTGACCAGCACTTCCCTGACCCTGACCGCATCAATGAGTACATGTGTCTTGTCCGGATCATCCTGATGACAGACAAAATCGATGCTCCTGTCGGACAGGAACCCTGTCACGATGCCTGTTACAGTGGCAAAGACATTTCTGATATCCGTCGGTACGGGAGAAAGCCGAAGCTTTCCGCTTTCGATCCGGCTGATGTCCAGTACATCGTTAATCAGCATCAGGAGGTGCTGTGAGCTGTCATTGATCTTTTCAAGGCAGTTCCTGACTTCAGGGGAAGGATTCTGTCTGAGTGCAATGGAAGTGAAGCCCATGATGGCATTCATCGGTGTCCTGATGTCGTGGGACATATTGTTGAGGAAGGTGCTTTTGGCATCATTTGCAGACTCGGCGGCAATGCGGAGCCTGTTAAGCTCCCTGTTTGTTTCCTGCTCCATCCTGACATCCTGCCTGCTGCGGCGGACACTGGTGAAGCTGACTGCAACCAGTACCATCAGTGCTGACACAACCAGCACGAAGATTACCTCGGTGCGTATGGTGGTATTCATCATGTCCATGGTGCTGGTGGCAATGGAATCGGCAGGGATCAGGAGCATCAGTGTCATATCATAGTTTCCAAGTGATGTAAGGCAGTAGAAGTATTCAGTGCCGGAAAGCTGTATGCTGGCGGCAACAGTCCCTTCACGGCGGAACTCATCATTCACCGATTCAAAGTCCTGTCCATGGACATATTCAACTTCCTTAAGTGCCTTGAAGACATTTCTTGCCCCCAGGACATCATCGTCCTCGGCATCGTAATAGGCAAGCACACCGTTTTCCCTGATGATGTAGGTTGCGGCACTTCCTCCGTATGTCGTGGTCGTGTAATACTGCTTTACCGTCTGAATATCCTTGAGCAGAACCACATGGGTGAATCTTTCCCTGACAGGTCCCATGGTAACGGGTTGCTCAAGTCCAAGGGCAAAGACCAGATAGCAGCCCTCAATCTGGTCTGTTTCGGAAATGAATGTATGTCTGGAGTTATCGCCGATGAGATGGGTGATGTCATTCCAGATGCCTACCGGACCGTCATCAAGACAGGCAGTCCCCTGGTCATCAATGAGCATGACCCTGCTCCCGTACATGTCCGCACAGAACACATCCTCCAGATACTTTATGCCTTCCATGAGTTCATCGGCATCGGAAAAATGCCTGCCGCGTATTGCTTTTTCCATACCGGTTACCAGGTTCCAGTGAGTTTCAAGTCCGGTGGAGAGATTGGCCTGAATCTGCGAAACCATTTCCTTAAGCTGGTTTGAGCGTTCCCTGACAGTGAGATCCATCAGGGAATCACGCATGTACATGACACCCGTGATCAGGCTGAGAGCCAGTACGAGTGCCAGGATGACAGGCAGAAAATATCTGGTTTTACTTGTTTTTTCCTGCATTGATGCATTCTCTCCAACGGAACCATTATTACCTTTATCTCAGCGTTATGTAAGGGGTGGGTGGTTCCAGCTGCCCTTTTTCCGTCACCAGTCTCTGATAAATGTACCCTTCCGCCTTAGGACCTCCGGTATCGACTTCGGGAATGCCAAGCCTGTCCATGACTTCGGACATATACCAGTCACGGTCTCCATAGATCAGGAATGAATAGGTTTTGTTACGGTCCAGGGGAGCACCGTCTGAGGTAAGTGCATTCAGTGTGTACCCTGAATCTGTTTTAGTGATATCCATTTCAAAACCGCTGGATACGTAGAGCGTGCTGTCATTGCACACGGCACCGCGGTTTCCTTTCATGGAAAGGGTGGTTTCGACAAGGGTATATATCTGATCTCCGGTAAGACTGGTAAGTCCGGGCCATCCGCCGTCATTCTTGGCGATGTAGGCAAGGTCCTTCTGGGAGTAGTCTCCCGAATAGATGTCACTTGCCACATAGCATGCCTGCATGAAGACAAAGTCCACACCGGAAACAGACCTTATCGTGTTTGCAACCGCACTTGCAG
>JBJEWN010000099.1:0-4394 GCA_051885075.1 Bullifex sp. | reverse complement strand
ATAATCCTTCATCCAACTGTAAGCTGGCTTCAGGTATCTGTGAAATCGGCCACTACAGAAAGATGGGTATCAATGTATGTCTCGGAACCGACGGCGCATCGTCAAACAACAATCTTTCCATGGTTAAGGAAATGAGACTTGCCGCGATGCTTGCAACGATTTCCACGATGAAGCCTGCATCAACCACTCCATATGAAATACTGGAAATGGCAACTGTAAACGGTGCAAAGGCTCTTGGGCTTGATGACAGGATCGGAACGATTGAAGAAGGAAAGGAAGCGGACATTGTTCTTGTCAACGCATCATGTGCCTCGATGACACCGCTTAACAACATCTTCTCAGCCATTGTGTTCTCGATGCCTGAAGACGCAGTTGATACGGTTTACTGCCGCGGTAAGCTTCTTATGGAAAACAGGGAGCTGAAGACTCTAGATGAAGCTGAAATAATCAGGAATGCAAACCAAAAGTGGAACGAACTGCTTTCAAGATGATGAGAGGAGGCATCATGCCTCCTCATCCCAGAACAGCTCATCCAGCGTCTTTCCAAGCGCTTTGCATATCCTGATGCATAAATTGATAGTCGGGTTGTAGTCCCCTTTTTCAATTGCGTTTATCGTCTGTCTGGACACTTCAACCTTTTCGGCAAGCTCTGCCTGGGACATGTCCATCATCGCCCTTGCCGCTTTAAGCCTGAGATTCTTCAACTCACATCACCTTCCTTTTTATCGATCATGTTCTTTATCAGTGTTGCGGCTATCACTGCCAGAAGCATCACGGTACAGAGCAGGTTAACGTTGCATACTTTTTCAATGATATCAGCACCATGAATTATCTTCTCAACGGATGGTATGAGATTGAGTATCATTATTGCCGCAAGCATCATGACAACCTTCCTGCTGTTCTGATTATACCCTATGTATGCGCCTTTGAAGATGCAGTATATGGCAAAAATGACTATCGATATTACTATTCCCAGAAAGATGAAGAAAGGCATCGGAAGCGTTATATCACTCATCGTTACAACCATGAGAACCATGAAGTAGCATATCATGGTCATAAAACCTATTTTATAGCCTTTGCCTTTAGCAGCCGTCTGTCTCTCATCAAACTTGTCTTCACACCTGAACCACGTGCCCGTAACTGCTTTTTTTATCAGCATCACGACAAGCAGTGTTACCATGACACCTGCGGCAAGACCTGCCGTATAAAGAACATTCATGGTTAATCCTCCCTGACATGACCATATATAAAACTATTCATTTATTTTGTCAATTATATATTACATAATATCTGATAAATCAAAAGAGAATCATACTTATGGTTTAATATGGAAGAAGCAGGGCTTTCACCCTGCTTCATTTTGTTTTATTTAATGACGACTCTTGCGAACTTTTTCTTTCCGGCCTTTATCATGACATCGCCGTCATCAGTGATGTCATTCATGCTCACCGTGTATCTCGGATCAGTGACCTTTGATCCGTTTAGTTCGGCTCCGCCCTGAACGACGATGGTTCTGGCTTCGGAGTTGGACTTGCAGAAACCGGCTTTCACGAAGAGTGAGAGAAGTCCGATTCCCACTTCAAGTTCAGACTTTTCTACTTCCACTGTCGGCATGCCTTCCTTGGATGAGCCTGCACCTGAGAAGAGTGCCTTTGCTGCGGCTTCCGCCTTAAGTGCTTCCTCCTCTCCGTGGATGATCTTCGTCTGCTCGAAGGCAAGGCGTGCCTTTGCATCGTTGATGTTGCGCTTAGGATCGGCATACTCAGCGATCTCATCAAGGGACATGAAGGTGAATATCTTCATGAAGCGGATGACATCCTGGTCGGGAGTGTTTCTCCAGTACTGGTAGTAGTCATAGACGCTTGTCATGTTCTTATCAAGGAACACTGCACCCTTCTCGCTCTTTCCCATCTTCTTTCCGTCAGCCCTCATGATGAGGTTGAAGGTAAGACCGTAGCACTGGGGTCCCTGCATGTCGTGAATAAGGTCGATTCCAGCAACGATGTTGCCCCACTGATCGGCACCGCCGATCTGGAGGCGGCATCCCGTCTTCTGATTGAGCATGTAGTAGTCATAGCTCTGAAGAAGCTGATAGTTGAACTCGATGAAGCTCAGTCCCCTTTCAAGGCGCTGCTTCACGCCTTCAAAGGTAAGCATCCTGTTTACCGAGAAGTGGCATCCGATCTCTCGGAGGAACTTTATGTAATTCAGGTCAACAAGCCAGTCGGCATTGTTCATCTGAATGGCCCTGCCGAAACCGGGTTTGGGATTTTCCGAGAAATCGACGATTCTTCCGAGCTGAGCCGCAATTGCCTTTGCGTTCGATGCGATCTGCTCCTCAGAGAGGATCTTCCTCATCTCGGTCTTACCGGAAGGATCCCCGATAAGACCTGTACCGCCTCCCACAAGCGCGATCGGATTGTGACCCGCAGCCTGAAGGTGGTGCATTGCAAAGAAGGGAACGACGTGACCGATGTGTACGGATGGACCCGTGGGGTCAACACCGACGTAGAAGGTCACGGCTTCCTTATCCATGAGATCGGAAAGACCTTCCCAGTCGGTACAGTCCTTTATGAACTCGCGGTCTATGAGTGTCTGTAAAGCTTTATTCACTTTTATGCTCTCTTGTAGTTCTTCATGGCGTTCCTGATGAACGGAACGATCTGGTCGACTGCAACCCTTTCCTGCTTCATTGAGTCGCGGAAACGTACTGTGACGGTATGATCATCAAGTGTCTGGTAATCGACTGTTATGCAGTAAGGAGTTCCGATCTCATCCATTCTTCTGTACCTTCTTCCGACGGCACCTGACTGATCATAGAAGGTGACGAAGTCTTCCCTGAGTGAGTGCTCGAGCTTTGAAGCATACTCGGCAATACCGTCCTTCTTGACAAGCGGAAGGACTGCAACCTTGACGGGTGCGATCTGAGGATGGAAGTGAAGCACTGTCCTGACATCACCTTCCGGTGTTGCTTCCTCATCATATGCATCGCTGAGTGCCATGAGCACGTTACGGGTAAGACCTGCGGAGGTCTCGACGACATATGGAATGTATCTCTCATTCGTCTCGGGATCGAGGTATGTGAGATCCTTGCCGCTGAACTTCTCATGCTGGGTAAGGTCGTAGTTGGTTCTGGAGTGAACGCCCTCAAGCTCCTGCCATCCCATCGGGAAGAGGAACTGGATGTCATATGCATCCTTTGCATAGAATGCAAGTTCATCGGGTCCGTGCTGATGCCATCTCAGGTGCTCGGGATGGATACCCATCTTCTTATAGAACTCCATTCTCTGCTCTCTCCAGTACGGGAACCACTCATCCTCGGTACCGGGCTTGCAGAAGAACTGCATTTCCATCTGCTCGAACTCGCATGAACGGAAGATGAAGTTCTTTGTCGTGATCTCGTTTCTGAATGACTTACCGACCTGTGCGATACCGAAGGGAAGCTTCACGCGTGAGGACTGAAGCACGTTCTTGAAATCGACATAGATACCCTGAGCCGTTTCCGGGCGGAGGTATACGACGGATGCGCTGTCCTTGTTTGCGCCGATGTGCGTCTCGAACATCAGGTTGAAGTTCCTGGGCTCGGTGAAGCTGTCTTTGTTTCCGCATACGGGACAGGGTGCATTGAGATCGATCTGATCCGCGCGGAAGCGTGACTTACAGACTTTGCAGTCAACCATGGGATCGGAGAAGTTGGAAACATGTCCGCTTGCCTCCCACACCCTGGGGTGCATCAGGATCGAGGCATCGAGACCCACGATGTTGTCGTGCATCTGCGTCATTTCCTTCCACCAGAAGTCACGGATGTTGTTCTTGAGGTCAACGCCGAGCGGACCGTAGTCATATGCGCCGTTAAGGCCTCCGTATATTTCAGAGGACTGGAAGATGAAACCTCTCCTCCTGCACAGTGAAATGATCTTGTCCATCGTTACGACCTGTTTTTCTTCTGACATTTTATCTCTCCTCCTTAGCAGAAAAACTCAATTGCCCTACTGATCCTTCTCTCAGTCTCCTCAAGGCCGAGCAGACTGATCGAATCATGAAGGGGAAGCGACACGGTTGATGCCGTTATCGCGACTCTGATGGGCTGGAAGATACCGTTGATCTTCACGCCCATCTTTTCGGCAAGTGCCTTGATATCACTTTCCGTCTCAGCAAAAGGCTTACCTGCCTTTTCATTGGCAAGCACGATCTCAGATCCTCTTCTGAATGCTTCCTTCGCACTTTCCTCACTCATCCCTTTGGCGATGTACTGACTCCTGTCGGTGCATGGCTCATCCTTGAAGAGGAATGCGGAAAGGGGTACCACGTCGGAAAGAACCTTCATCCTTTCCTTAACTGCAGGTGCAAGTCTGCTGAGAAGTGCCTTCTCTTCATCGCTCACGCTTTCGCTG
>JBJEWN010000098.1:0-4419 GCA_051885075.1 Bullifex sp. | reverse complement strand
TTTTCTCCCGCTGAAGAGTATTCAGGAGATTAAGAACCTGGGAACGAACCGATACATCAAGTGCTGATACAGGTTCATCACAGACCACGAATTCAGGATCAGAAATGATTGCGCGGGCAATTACGATTCTCTGCCGCTGTCCGCCGGAAAACTCATGAGGATAACGGTTAAGCTGTTCCTCATTGAGTCCCACTTTTCTCATCATGCTGAAAACCTTTTCCATCTTTTCATCTTCGTTTCCCTTTTCAAATACATCCAGAGGTGCCTTTATCAGATCCTTAACGGTCATTCTTGGATTGAGGGACGCATAAGGATCCTGAAAGACAAGCTGAAGACGTTTCCTCATCTGCCGCATTTCCTCTTTTGAAAGTGAAACAAGGTCTCTGCCGTCATAAACAATCGTTCCGGATGTGGGCTCGGTAAGCCTGAGTATTGAGCGCCCAAGTGTGGATTTTCCGCAGCCTGATTCACCTACTATTCCCAGTGTCTCACCTCTGTATATATCCAGTGAAACGGAATCAACGGCATGGACAAAAGAGAGGGGCTTTCCGAAAAAGTTCTTCCGCGAAATGAAATTCTTCGTAAGTTTTTCTGTTTTGACAAGAACATTATCGTTCATCTGCATCCTCCTCATATTTCCAGCATCTTACTTTGTGTCCTTTTACTGTGAAAAACGGAGGTTCCTGAGCAAAACACTTATCAGAAGTTTCAGTACACCGTGTGCAGAATCTGCATCCTTTAGGCATGTCCTCAAGGCCCGGTACACTTCCTTTTATGGTGAACAGTTCCTCATCTGGATTTGTCGACAGCTTCGGTATTGATTTCAGAAGGCCTGAGGTATATGGATGAAGAGGAGATTCGAAAAGACTGTTTACATCCGCATACTCCATTTCCTTACCTGCATACATGACCATTACGTAGTCCGCCATTTCCGCAACAACACCCATATCATGTGTTATAAGTATGATTGATGTACCTTTATCCGCCTTTAGATTATTCATCAGTCTCAGGATCTGAGCCTGAATCGTCACATCCAGGGCAGTAGTAGGTTCGTCTGCGATCAGGAGTTCGTTATTTCCTGCGGAAAGGGCTAGGGCAATCATGACACGCTGCCGCATTCCGCCTGAAAGCTGATGAGGATATTCCTTCATTCTTTTGGCAGGTTCAGGAATACCAACATCTGATAATATTTTTACTGCCTTTTCTTCCAGTTCCTTTCTGCCGGATTGCGGAGAATGAACTTTGATGGTCTCAGTTACCTGCTTACCGATGGTCATTACAGGATTAAGGCCTGTCATTGAATCCTGAAAAATCATGGAAATCCTGTTTCCTCTTATTTTCCTGATATCCTCATCACTGAGTGTAAGGATGTCTGTTCCGTCAAATAGAATCTCTCCGGCCTCTATGGTACCGGTGTTCCTGGGAATCAGGCGAAGAATGGAAAGAGAGGTAACACTCTTGCCGCATCCTGACTCCCCCACGATACAAAGACACTTTCCTCTGTCAACGGAGAAGGAAATTCCATCAACGGCAGTGACCTTACCTTTTTTTCCGGTGAATACGGTTTTCAGTCCTTTTACTTCCAATAATACTTCACTCATTTCTTCGCCTCATTTCCAAGAGCCTGCCATGAGGGCAGGCATTTTCAGTAGAATGTATCAGTCTGAAATCTTCCAGAGCCATACACACTTGTTCGTATTCAGGTCAACCGGGGTTGTCGGAATATTGGATACTCTCGAAGTGTGGGCAACAAGCTGATTCTGGGAATAGAGATACACATAAGGGACCTGTTCCTTGATAAGAATCTGGTACCTGTCAATAAGCTCATGCCTCTTTGCCGGATCAGCAACCAGGGAACTCTCCATACCTATCTCACCAAGAGTCGGATCAGTCAGCTGAGAGAAGTTGTTGAGATAACCTACGGTTACATTGGGAACACTTTCAGTCGGATCTATTGATCCCTGGAAACCGATGAAACTGAAATCAAAGTCACCGTTTCTGGTATTTGTCAGGAGCGTCGGGAAGTCAAGGGTCTGAATCTCAACTTTAAGCCCGATCTTCTGAAGATCCTGCTGAATGAGAACTGCGGAATTCTGTCTGATGGTGTTACCGGTGGAAACAAGCATCTGCAAAGGCTTTGATGTATCGAAACCTGAATTCTTTATTATCTGCGCAGCTTTCTCAGGATCATATTCTATCGGGAGCATTTCAGGGTTGAAATAAGGATGGCTTTCCACAAGAGGTCCGATAACGGGGCTGCCTTCACCAAGAAGAAGACTCTGTACCAAAGTATCCCTGTTGACTGCTATATTAATAGCCTGTCTGACTTCCTGAGGAATGTGCTGAGTGTTGACAACCATGGTCTGATAGCCAAACGTTGGAAGTGACATCGTTTCAATGCCCTTCGTGTTCTTTGCCGCATCCCAGTCTGTCAGGGGAATTGAGCTGTCTGCGGAAGTAACATCGATCTCACCGCTCATGAGACCGGCAAGAAGGTTAGAAGCCGTAACGACACGGTATACAAGCCTGTCAAAATCAGGCGCGCCAAGATAGTAATCCTTATTGGCAAGGAATTCTACCCTTTCACCTGCAATCTGACTGTCATAGATGCATGGACCTGCCCCTACCGGATTCTGCCAGAAACTGTCTGCCGCAAGTTTATCATCAGGAATATCTTTCAGCAGATGTGAAGGGATGATGTAAAAATCCCTGTTGATCAGTGCATAAATGATTGTCGGATCCATCGGAGTCTTAAGATTGAACTGAACCGTATGATCATCAACAGCTATGACCTCGATGCTGTTGGGAGCAAGCTCCATACCTGAATCGTCAGTTCCTTTGAAATACTGCATTCTGATACGTCTCGGATATGCGAACTCAGATGATGATGCAACCTGTGCTGAATAGACCACATCCGCTGCAGTGACAGGAGTGCCATCAGTCCATTTCGCATTGGGATTAAGGTGATAAGTAATCACGTCACTTGTCTCATTTGTCTCCCAGCTCGATGCAAGACGCGGATCAAATTCACCATCTGTTCTGATGACCATAAGACGCTCAAACATCAGGTCAATCAGGTTATCGGATCCCTGGTTCGTTGTATTCATCGGCATGAATGTATCCCAGTTACCGGTCTGAGCGATGGTAACAACTTTCTCAGCCCTGGGCTGAGAAGCTGCCTTTGTTTCCTGTGCTCCACCTGCAAACGCCATGGACATGGAAACGAGGGCAATAAGCAGAACTGTTAAAAATTTCTTCATTTTGTTCCTCCGTTTATTTCTTTTTGATAGTCATTCGTGAATCAAGGGCGTCCCGCAGACCATCACCTATGAAGTTGATGCTGCATACAGTCAGTACCAGCATGACTCCTGGCGGTATCCAAAGCCAGGGACGATGGGAAAGCACCACAATCGACTGTGCTGCGTAAAGTATATTTCCCCAGCTTGCCATTGGCGGCTGCACACCCATGCCCAGAAAACTCAGTGATGATTCCTGGATTATTGCCTGTGCCATCCTGAAAGTGAAGTTGATAAGAACAGGAGTAAAGGAATTGGGAATGATGTACGAAGTAAGAATCTTCACGTCCTTCGTACCGATGGCCTTTGCGGATTCAACATACTCCCTGCCACGTACTGAAAGCACGTTGCCATACATGAGTTTTGCGAAGTCCGTCCATCCAAGCACACCGATAACCAGTGTTACAGTCCATACCGACGGACCGAAAATGGCAACAAGCACCAGAATCAGGATCATGGAAGGAAATGACATGAATATGTCCGCCAATCGCATTATTACGGTTTCCCAGATACCTCCGTAATATCCGGCAATAAGCCCCAGCGGGATTCCGACAAGCATGCTGATGACTGCTGATATGAGTCCTACCTCAAGAGACACACGCCCACCGTACATCAGACGTGCAAGCACATCCCTTCCGAGATCATCACAGCCAAGCAGATGCTCTCCTGATGGAGCCGCATTGAATGCTGCGGGATCCGAAGTATATGGATCCATATCAAAAATGACAGGGAGCAGCGTTACGCATACAAGCTCAATCAGAATCACTATAAGACCTGCCATGGCGAGTCTGTGTGACAGAAACCTTCTGACAACATCCCTGTAATAGGAGTCAGCTTTCATTTTCTTTTCAGATTTCATGGCGTACTCCTCCTATCTCTGTTCCCGGATCTTCGGATCCAGCAATCCGTAGACGATATCAACAATTACGTTCCCTGCCAGTACAGCCACCGCAATTACGACGGTTATTCCCATGATTGCAGGGTAATCCCGTGCATTGATTGACTGAACCATAAGATTTCCAAGCCCGGGCCATCCAAAAACCTGCTCTGCAACAACGGCGCCTCCGAACAGGAACGGTATCATTGTACTGAGTACGGTAACAACCGGTATCAGCGCATTCCT
>JBJEWN010000097.1:0-4451 GCA_051885075.1 Bullifex sp. | reverse complement strand
CGTGAACCCTGCTACAATTCAGGTATGGGAGGATAATGTGTTCACATTTTTCCATTTATCTGACATTCACATAGGCAAACGGCTTTTCGACTATGACATGAGCAATGACCACAGATATGTGCTGTCTCAGATCGTGAGAAAAGCACGGGAAAAGAAATCGGACTGCATCATAATTGCCGGTGATGTATATGACAGGACGGCACCGTCAGAGGAATCGGTTTCAATTCTCAATGATTTTCTTTCAGATCTGCATGAACTTGGAATTCCCGTATGCATAATCAGCGGAAACCATGATCCTGAGGAAAGGCTTTCCTTCCTGCGTGATATCGTGGCAAAGCAGAACATATTTTTTTCAAAGCCATACTGCGGAAAGGTTGAGAAGGTATCGGTGAAGGATGCCGACATATATCTTCTTCCTTATCTCAGGGCCATTGACGTGAGAAGGCACTTCCCGGATGAGGATATACCAGACATAAACAGTGCGCTTGAAAAGGCTCTGTCCGGTCTCTCTCCTGATGGGGACAGGATAAACATCATTGTTTCCCATCAGTATGTATCGGGAGCAGTGTTAAGCGGAGGGGAGGAGATGAACATCGGAGGTGAAACTCCCGTTTCGCCTGCACTGTTCGACCGCTTCGACTACACTGCACTGGGACATATTCACTCCTCACAGAGGGCAGGCTCTGAGAGGATAAGGTATTCAGGATCGGTTCTTAAATGCTCAGTCAAGGAGCGTGGTGAAAGATCGTTTCTGTACGTAACGGTCGATGATGATAAAACCGTGACCTGTGAGGAGTGTGTCCTTGAACCGCTGCATGACATAGTCATAAAGAGAGGCCTCTTTGATGACATCATCAGGGAAAGCTCAGATGACTACATCTATGTGAAGCTTCTGGACAGACAGCTGATCCCTGATGCGGCCAAAAGACTCAGTGACAGATTTGAAAGATTCCTCTCCCTTGAGTATGTGTCTGAAAGTGAGAACAGCGATGAGGTTTCACTTTTCACAGGTGAAGAGGAGCACACTCCGATGGAATACCTGGATGAACTTTTCAGATCGGTTCTGTCAAAGGAGCTTTCAGGAGAGCAGAGAGCATGCGCGGAAAAACTCATCAGCGAGATATGGGGGAATCCATGAGACCACTGAAACTTACATTAAATGCATTCGGCCCTTTTGCAGGAAATACTGTAATTGATTTCGAAAAGCTCGGATCAGACGGCATCTACCTGATCACGGGTGATACAGGCAGCGGAAAGACTTCCATCTTTGATGCAATAAGTTATGCTCTTTACGGCGAGACCACCAATGACAAAGGACGGAACGGCACACTGATGAGGTCTGACTTTGCAGGTCCATCCGAGAAAACCTTCGTTGAACTTGTTTTCACGGAAAAGGGTGAAACCTACACTGTAAGACGGAATCCTCTGTACATGAGAAAGAAGGAAAGAGGTGAGGGGCTTACGGAAGAAAAGCCTTCCGTACTGCTTACATCCCCTTCAATGACCAAGCCTCTTTCAAGGAATACTGAAGTTCTTGAAAAGATAGTATCGGTAACCGGAATGACCGCAGGACAGTTTTCCAGGATCGTCATGCTGGCACAGGGAAAGTTCAGTGAGTTCCTGCTCTCCCCGACAAAGGATAAGGAGGAACTATTCAGGACACTGTTTGACACTTCATCCTACAGAACCTTTCAGGAGAAGCTTCTGGAAATGGCAAAAAATGCATCAATGGAAGGGGAGCGGATATCTGCCGAGAAGCTTGCGGCAGCTTCCTCCGTCAGATCTGATGAGACATCCCCGCTAGCCCTGAAGCTCAGAGAGATGTTAAAGGGCGGCTTCGTGACTGATGAGGTTAAAGCCGTGATCCGTCAAATCGCGGAAGAAGAGCGCAGTATTTCGGCTTTTCACCTTGCTGAAGTGAACAGACTCATTGATCTTTCCACTGAAACGGCAAAGAAGATAACTGCGGCAGAGAAAAGGAAGAAGGAGCTTGCAGAGCTGGAAGACATTGAGGAAAAGATCAGGTGCGTGAAAGCCACACTTGATGAGATACTGGTGCTTTCATCCGCTGATGATGAGAAGATGAAAAATGCAAAAAAACTCAGAGCGGAGGAAACCGGGCTTGAGAAGGCAGTGCTGCCACTATTTGCTGAGCTGAAGGACATTGAGAAGGATATTTCCGTCTCTGCAAAGCGGCTTGAAAGGGTTGAAAAGGAAATTTCCGAATCCGTTAAACAAAGAAGCGCGCTTGATATTGAACTTGTATCCCTTCAGAATCGTTTGATGATGCTCTCAGGATCACATGAAAGACATCTTCGTGCACTCGCAGAAAAGACAGAAGCGGAATCACGTTACCTATCCATGAAGGAAGTCCTCACAATGAAAAGGGACGTCTCCGTTAAACATAAGGAAACCGAAGCCCTTCGCAGACAGGTCTCCCTTCTTAATGAAAGTGCTGAAAAACTGAAGAAGGAAAGGACTGCTCTTGCGTTAAAGCTGGATGATACAGAGCGCAGACTTTCCGCCTGTTCATCCCTTGATGTCCGTCTTCAGGTACTGAAGGAAAAGGAAGGAAGGCTCTCTGACCTGAAAAAGACCGCCTTCATGCTCGAAGAAGCCTCTGACGAGTGCAGGAAACTCTCTGAGGAATCCGGGAAGCTGCTTGAGGATATGAATGAGAAAAACGCCATCCATATGGCAAAGTACACTGCATATCAGGCCGTCATTCTTTCACTAGGCCTTAAGGACGGAGTTCCCTGTCCCGTATGCGGGTCAGTTCATCATCCATCTCCATGCACGGATGCACATGTCACTGAAGAAGACGTCATTGATGCTGAAAAGACATATGAAAAAGTAAGAAAACTCTTTGAACGGAAGAGAGCGGATGCCGCAGCCGCAAATGGAAAAGTACAGGCTCTCAGAAAACATTTTTTTGATTCCCTTACCCTGACAGGGAAGTCATCTGTCGCTGAAGCTGAAGATGAACTGAAAGAAGAGTCCTGCAGGCTTTCCGCAATCAAGGCTGAAAGAAAGGCGCTGGAGGATGAGAAAAAGGGAATTGAAGATGAGATGGAAGCAAACGATGAAAAACGAATGAAGGAAGAGAAGAGCCTCAGGGATAAAGAGGGACAGCTAAGCAATTCGGAGGGAATTCTCTCACAGCTTGAAAGGAATCTCAGTGATAAGCTGATTGCCATTGGCTTATGTGAAAGTGAAGCTGAAGAGGAAACGGTAAAAGCGGAATGTTATTTAAATGAATGTGTTTCTGCCCTTAAGAGTGCCGAATCTGATGCTGCAAGGGAGGATGAACTCAGAGCCGAAACTGAAAAAGTAAAAACATCCATAGGTGGTATTGAGAAACTTAAGAGTGGACTGGAGAGCAGGAAAGCAGCTGAAGCTGCCACGCTTGCATCCCTTGAAAACAGGAAGGATAAGATTCTTGCCTCCCTTCCATATTCATCGGAAGAGGAAGTACTGTCACTTATCAGCAGAAAGAAGGCTGAAGCCGGAAAAACCGAAAATGAAATCCGTGAGCATGAAAGGGCCAGAGCCGAATCGGAGCGGAAACTTGCAGCGTACACCGGAACCCGTGCTGCACTGAGTGAAAGCATAAGCTGTGTGCCCGAATATGATATCGAAGCGCTGATCCGCACAAAGGAGGAAACAGACAGGGCGAGGGCGGAAGAGCAGAGCCTTGCATCCGGATCAGAAGAACGGCTGCACAGTGCACAGAGGGCACTTGACAGAATCGATGAACTGGAAAAGGAGGGCGGAGAAGCGGAGCGAAGATACCGCATGATCAATGAGCTGTCATCAGCCGCAAACGGAACGCTTGCAGGCAGTGAAAAGCTGACTCTGGAGACATACGTGCAGGCAAGGTATCTGGACCGTATACTTAAGCTTGCAAACCGTAACCTTTCAAAAATGACGGACGGACGCTACAGGATGAAGCGAAGTACAAAGGCCTTAAAAGCAGGCAGGTCCGGACTTGACATCTCTGTCGAGGACCGGCTTACCGGTAAGGAACGTCCTGCCTCATCGCTTTCAGGAGGCGAAACCTTCAAGGCGTCGCTTGCACTTGCACTTGGCCTTTCAGAAGAGATACAGTCCCGCTCGGGATCCGTGAAGATGGATGCACTTTTCCTTGATGAAGGTTTCGGAACGCTTGATGATGAATCACTGACGGGGGCGATAGAGACACTGTCTTCCCTGGCCTCGACTGGTCGTATCATAGGTGTCATTTCACATGTTACGAGACTGAAGGAAACCATCTCAAAACAGATTGTTGTTGAAAGGCACGGGAACAGGGGAAGCACTGCGGAAACTGTGTGCTGATCATGATGATGCAACTCCTCCCATTATGTAAGGGATAGATCACTTTGTGCCTGAAAAAAGATTGGCACGCGCATTGCTGTAGTTTTCACATGAACGGAAACTCTCCTGATTAACCA
>JBJEWN010000096.1:0-4501 GCA_051885075.1 Bullifex sp. | reverse complement strand
ATTCTGAAATCTCCTCACTCAGATTCGTTTTCTATTATCCTTCAACGCCTGCAAACATGAAACTTGTCACTATTGTCAGTATTGCCGTAATGGTGATGTTCATTGTTCTTTTCATGTGTGTGTCAGTTGCAGTCACCAACGTCCTATACAGACCTGTCTCCGAAACCGTGGGAAAACTTGATTCAGCTCCTGACGATGAAGGCAGAATTGATGAATTCGCTCTCTTTGACTCCACGCTGGATACGCTGGAGAATCTGAAAGACAGGTATGACCAGCTGATCAAGGAAAACAACAGACTGTCAAGTTCAAGGTATTTCTACGAGCTTCTGTATGATCCTGACCCCATGATGGATTCTCCACTCAATGAGGAGGAGACTGATGCCCTGTATTCAGTGGCCCTGTTTGAGTACAGCATATCCGACGACGTCAGCGATGAATATTTCATTCAGCTTGAAAAAACCAATGTGATGGTTCATGTCCGGTCAATGAGGGCAAGATACAGGATTCATTACCTGAATCTTTCCAGTACCAGGTTCGTCATCATCTTTGAGAACGTGCCGCATAACATTATCAGATCGGAGGCAGCATCATTTTTCAACGTTCTTGATGAAGGAGTGACTCTTTCAGTTGCACTCTCGGATGAGAGAAGGGGAATCAGGGAAATACATAACAGTTACCGTCAGGCCAAGCGTATCATTGAGTACCGAAATCTTGTGAATGTACATGCAATCATGACACAAAGTGATATACCTGATGACACCAGTGATTATTTCTATTACCCCATTCATACTGAGAACAGGATAGTATCCCTGGTTGTATCAGGTGACCGGGATAAAGCCTTGTCTCTTTTTGATTCCATAATCGATGAAAACTTTACCAGGGCAGTACTGACCAATGATGCCAGGATGAATCTGATGTATTCTCTCGTCGGGACACTCATCAGAATCATGCAGGAACTTAAAACCAGTCCTGTGGAGCTGATAGGAAGGCCTTTTGATTTCACATGGCTTTATTCAAACTGGGCCAATGAGAGCATTATCGAAAGGTTAAGACAGAATATATCAGATATCGCTGAGGCTGTGGCTGAGAAACGGAACTCCAGTGTGGGTGATGAGATTGTTCTTGATAAAATGAGAGCCTTCATATACGAGAACTACTCTGACAACATAATGCTGATAGATATAGCAGAGCATCTCGGTATTACGCCCAAGTACTGTTCGGCACTCTTCAAGAAACTCAGTAATGAAAATTTCAAAACCTTTCTCAACCAGTACAGAATCGACAGGGCATGCGAGTTCATCAGGGACAACCCGGATATTAAGGTAGCCGATCTTGCACAGCAGGTAGGGTTCAACAGTGCCAATACCTTCATTCGTGTTTTCAAAACCTATAAGGGTATAACTCCGGGAGCCTTTGCCGAAAACGTCATCAGGGAACGGCATGCTCAGGAATGATCAGATAAGGCATATTCCCTGGGGGAAACTCCCATGTGCCTGCGGAAAACCCTTGAAAAGTAGGCCGGATCGGAAAAACCTGTCATCAGTGCCGCATCCGTAACTGACAGATGTTCCCTTATCATCAGTGAACATGCCTTTTCCACTCTGAGCATATTCAGATATCCGAACGGTGTCTGTCCTGTCATTTCCTGAAACAGCGAACAGAAATACCTGGGTGAAAGCCCTGCTTCCGAGGCAATGTCCGAAAGCTTCAGCCTTTCAGCATAATTGGTTTCCAGATATTCAAGGACGTGCCTCAGCTGATCGCAGCGTTTTCTGCCGTGTTTTTCCCTGAGACTGTCATTTTCGTAAAGACCTGATCTGCACAATTCGCTGAAAAACAGTTTCAGATATCCTGAAATGGCCAGAGCGTCGGGATTTCCCGTCTTGAGCTCTGAAGTTACCGCCTCCAGGCAAGTTCTTGTCATGGGGTGCGATGATGACTCCTCCGCTTTTATGATCCTGCAGGGCCTTATGTCTCCATGGGCAATCTGCCTTATGAAATCATCATCCCTGAAATCCCTGTGTCGGATAAGTTCCGGGGAGAAAACGATGCACTCATATACACAGGCGTCAGGATTCCCGCCGTGCAGCATGCTTCCTGTCACAATTGCTATGTCACCTTCATGAAGAATTGATTCCTCCTCGTCCAGCCTTAGTCTGAATGATCCCTTAAGGACTGATATAATCTCGAAATCATAGTGCCAGTGATACACCATCCTGTACTGGGGATGGAATCTGTCCACGTGGTAGAGCTGTATGGGAAGGTCTGCCGTACCTCTCTGTCTGTCTTCCCTGTATTCAAAGTGCCACATGCAGTAATAATAATCAGAAATCTGAATATAATCCAAGTATTACCGGAATAACAGTCAATTTCCAATAGAATAAATGATTATCATTTTGGTTATACGGAGGTAATTCATATGAAGCGTTTCAGTGGTTCATTTCCTGTAATAGGAATCAGACCTGTCATTGATGCAAGAAAAGGAATACTGGATGTAAGAGGTTCCTTAGAGGAGCAGACAATGGGAATGGCATTTAAGGTTAAGTCCCTGCTCGAGGAAAATATAAGATATGCTGACGGAACTGCCGTAAAGGTAATTGTTCCGGACTTTACCATCGGACGGGTTGCCGAAACCGCAAGGTGCGCGGACCTGTTCCGGCGTGAATGTGTCGACATTACCATTACGGTCACTCCCTGCTGGTGTTACGGCTCGGAGACAATGGATATGTCTCAGGACACGATAAAGGCCGTGTGGGGATTCAACGGTACAGAGCGTCCGGGCGCCGTGTATCTTGCAGCTGTACTTGCGGCTCATGCCCAGAAAGGACTTCCCGCTTTCGGCATCTACGGTCATGATGTTCAGCTGAAGGACGGTCCGATTCCCGAGGACGTGAAGGAAAAGCTTCTCAGATTTACCAGGGCTGCGGTGGCGTGCTGCACGATGAGGGGAAGATCATACCTGCAGATCGGATCAATATGCATGGGAATTGCAGGTTCCTCGGTAAGTACTGATTTCATTGAGGATTACCTTGGAATGAGGGTTGAGTCGGTGGATGAAGTGGAACTTATCAGAAGGATGACGCTGGGTATCTACGATCATGACGAATATAAAAGGGCCAAATCCTGGAAGGAGAAGTACTGCAGGATGGGAATTGATACCAATCCTGAAAGTGTCAGAAGAAGTGATGAGGAGAATGAGGAAGCATGGTCCTTTGTCATAAAGATGGCAATCATCATAAAAGACCTCATGAGGGGCAATGAAGCAATCAGTGATGAGTTTTCCGAGGAAAAACTCGGTCACAATGCCATTGCGGCAGGCTTCCAGGGCCAGAGACAGTGGACGGATTTCTATCCCAACGGTGATTTCGCCGAAGCAGTGCTCAATTCCTCTTTTGACTGGGACGGTAAAAGGCCTCCGTTTGTTCTTGCCACTGAGAATGACGTCCTGAACGGACTTGGAATGCTGTTCATGAACCTGCTTACGGAAAGGGCACAGATTTTTGCCGATGTCAGGACATACTGGTCCACATCCGCCGTTAAGGAAGCAACCGGGTATGAGATTACGGGAAGGGCAGCGGAAGCAGGCGGTTTCATTCATCTCATCAACTCGGGTGCAGCATGTCTTGATGCATCCGGAGAAGCTGTCAGTGACGGAGAACATCTCATGAAGAGATGGCATGAGATTACCGACGATGATGAAAAGGCAATACTTGATGCAACCGAGTGGAGCCCCGCAAACTTCGGATATTTCCGCGGCGGCGGATACTCATCCCGCTTTGAGACAAAGTATGAGATGCCTGTAACGATGGTAAGACTCAATCTGGTGAAAGGACTTGGTCCGATGATTCAGATCGCTGAAGGATGGACGGTCGCACTTCCCCATGATGTTTCAGATACTCTCTGGAAGAGAACGGACTACACCTGGCCCTGTACCTGGTTTGTGCCGAGGATAACAGGACAGGGGCCGTTTACGGATGCCTATTCGGTAATGAATTCGTGGGGTGCCAATCATGGTGCCATAAGTTACGGGCATATCGGAGCCGATCTCATCACTATGTGTTCCATGCTCCGTATTCCGGTTGCCATGCATAATGTTCCGGATGATAAGATCTTCCGTCCTTCTTGCTGGAACGCATTCGGAATGGATAAGGAAGGTGCTGATTACAGGGCATGTTCCGCATACGGTCCGCTTTACGGAAAGACACGCTGATGAAAACGGCATATGCAGTTGATTTGGGTGCGTCCTCAGGGAGGGTTATGAAGGTCATCCTCTCAGACGATGACATCAGAGTGGAATGCATTCACCGGTTTCCGGGCAGCATGAGGGAAGAATGCGGCTCTCTTTTATGGGATCCTGAATATCTTGTCTCTGAGATAAAGTACGGACTTGAGAAGGCCTCTCCTCAGCCAGATGATTCCATCGGCATAGATACCTGGGGCGTTGATTATGTGCTTACGGGCGGAAACGGACGTGATAAGGCATACTGTTACCGTGATGCAA
>JBJEWN010000095.1:0-4513 GCA_051885075.1 Bullifex sp. | reverse complement strand
CATTCTCAATGTGACCTGTCCTGTACTCATCCATAGTACGGACATCGAGAATAATAAAATCATTGCTTTCAGCCATGAGTTTCATGGCTTCCGCTGAAGATACATGCCTGTAGCCTGAAGCATGGCATGAGGTCATGAGGAGGGTTAATGATAGCAGGACAATGAGTTTTTTCATGGGGATAAGTATAGCACATCAGTAAAGATGATAATATCATCAGGTCATGAGAAGAAAAGACAGGGAAATAAAGGATATTGACTCAATACTGAAGCGTACAAGGGTGCTCCGCCTTGCCTTAAGGGAAGGGGAAGGAGTGTACATCGTCCCGCTGCACTTCGGCTATGAGCATGAAGGGGATACATACACGTTCTGGATGCACTCTGCCTCGGAAGGCCATAAACTTGACCTGATACGGGAAAACTCCAAAGCATGTTTCGAGATCGATACAGATGAGAAACTCATCCTGACAGAGAAGGCATGCGGGTGCGGTGCACTCTTTTCCTCAGTGATTGCAGGAGGACATATTTCAATTGCTGACACTGCTGAAGAAAAGATGAAGGGACTTTCCGTCCTGATGGAACACCAGAGCGGAAGACCATATGTGATCACAGAAGAGATGTGTGAAGGTGTCACTGTGCTGAAGTTCACAGCAGGTGAGATAAGTGCCAAAGCGAGGATAAGATGATAATAAGGGAGATGATGGAAACGGACAGGCCGTTTCTTAATGACTTTCTTTATGATGCCATCTTCGTGCCGGAAGGCGAAACACCTCCTCCTTATGAAATAATATACAAACCAGAGCTTCAGGTTTATGTCACTGATCTTGGACGACAGCCTGATGACCTCATACTCATTGCGGAAGAGGAGGGGGTACCTGTCGGGGCATGCTGGTGCAGGATAATGGATGACTATGGTCATGTGGACGATGAGACACCGTCGATCATCATATCAGTTAAGAATGTTTACCGGGGAAGGGAATGCGGCACGGCACTGCTTTCAGCGCTTTTGTCCCGGCTTAAGGAAAAGGGATACAGTCAGGTGTCACTTTCCTGTCAGAAGGCAAACCGGGCCGTTCACCTTTATCAAAGACTTGGCTTCAAAGCTGTGATCGACAGAGATGATGAGTATATCATGGTGAAAAAGCTCTGATTGGAAAAGCGGAAGAAAAGTGACACTTTAATGTTGGAAAAACAGACAGAATTCAGCATATTACTGTTGGAAAAACAGCTATATGAATTGTATAAGGATTTAAACATTAGTAATGCTGAAAAGAAAGATTTCTGATTTCCTTGAGCCATATTTCACTCCTGGCAGGAAGGAGGCACTGTTGATCACAGGTGCCCGTCAGGTCGGGAAGAGCTTTGTGATCCGGGAGTTCGGGAAGAGTCACTACCGGTCTTTTGCTGGAATCAACCTGATAGAGAACCCTGCTGCCAGGGAGGCATTGGCAAAAGCAGGAAACAGCAGGGATCTTCTGCTCAGGATCTCTGCCCTGACTTCAGCGGAGCTCATAAAAGGCGAGACCCTGATCTTCCTTGATGAGGTTCAGGCAGTGCCTGAGATAGTGACAGCCATCAAATTCCTTGTGGAAGAAGGAAGCTATCAATACGTGCTGAGTGGGGCGCTTCCGGGAGTGTCTCTTAAAGGAATTGCTTCAATGCCTGTCGGATATCTCATGGTGAAGGAGATGTATCCGCTGGACCTGGAAGAGTTTTTCACGGCCTGCGGTGTTCCTCAAAGAATATTTGGAGTTCTTAAGGATGCATTTCTGAATGAGGCTGCGGCTGATGCGGTCATCCACGAAAAAATGATGGAGCTATTCCGTCTGTATCTTATTGTGGGAGGCATGCCTGCAGTGGTACAGACTTATCTTGATACAAATGACATCAGGAATGTAGTTGCCAGGCAGAAGGAAATCCTTGCAATGTACACAGAGGATATAAGTCAGTATGACACAGGGAACAAGCTGTACATAAAGGATATATTCACTCTTATTCCTGCAGGGCTTAACAACCAGAATAAAAGATTTATACTTAAGAAATTAAATGAAAACGCCAAATTCAGCAGATATGAGGATGGTTTCGTCTGGATGAGAGAAGCTGGAGTTACATTGCCTGTTTTTTATGCCGAAGTACCGAAACTGCCTCTGTAACTGGCAAAGCTCAGAAACCTGTTCAAGCTTTTTCCCAATGATGTGGGACTGCTTGCATGTCAGTATGCTGACGGTATTCAGATGAGGATACTGAATAACGATACGGACATTAATTATGGTGCCGTTTATGAGAATGCAGTTGCCCAGGACTGCAAAGCCATGGCTTCCGACTGTATTACTTCAACAGCAAAAAGCAGGGCGAGCCGGGCTTTCTGATCGCGAAGGATGACAAGGTCCTTCCGACCGTGGTTAAATCGGGAAAGAGCTATGCAAGACACAATGCGCTGAAGAACATAATGGATAGTGAAGAGTACGGTATTGAGAAAGCATATGTTCTATGCAATGACAATGTCAGCAGGAATGGGAAAATTGTGTACCTTCCGATTTATATGATGATGTTCATCAGGAACACTGTAATTCAGAGCATGATCTGGAAAGTGGACCTGTCTGCCCTGAAGTGCTAGAATCGGAACATGGTCAGGAAAATTGAAATCGTAAGTCTTTCCCGGGGAATCCTGGGAGAGGAGTTTGTGAGTCATGAAGTGGAAATCGGGCTGAAGCGTCTTAACGAAATGGGCGTGGAAGCAGTTTTTTCACCCAATGCACTCAAGGGATCAGATTATATTCAGAGCCATCCTGGGGCAAGGGCTGATGATCTGCTGAGTGCACTCCGGGATGATTCAGTAGATATGATCCTTTCCGCGATCGGAGGAGATGACACATACCGTCTTTTACCATATCTCTTCTCATCGGATCAGCTGAAGAATGCAGTGAAGAAAAAAATCTTCCTGGGCTACTCAGATACGACCATGAACCATTTCATGCTTCATAAAGCAGGGCTCAATACCTTCTACGGACAGGCATTTCTTTCCGATGTCTGTGAGCTTTCAGACAGTATGCTTCCATATACAGAGAAGTACTTCAGGGAGCTTCTGGAAACAGGAATGATAAAGGAAGTGAGACCCTCCGATGTATGGTATGAACCCAGGAGTGATTTCTCACCTTCAGCAGCAGGTACTTCAATGCCTTCCCACCCTTCGGAAGGCTTCGTGCTCCTTCAGGGAAGCAGCACCTTCAGCGGTAAAATTCTCGGTGGATGCATCGATACGATCTACGACATCTTTGACGGAACGAGATACAGTGATTCCTCTGCCCTGTGCTCTGAGTATGGGCTCTTTCCCTCCCTGGATGACTGGAAGGGAAAAATACTTCTGCTTGAAACCAGTGAGGAAAAGGCCACCCCTGAAAAGTATGAGCGCATGATAAGGACTCTGAAGGATACCGGAATCTTTTCGGTCCTCAGCGGAGTCCTGATGGGCCGGAGCGTTGACGGCGAGTATGAAGCTGACTACAGGAGGATAATCACTGAAGTGATCGGTGATGAATCACTTCCTGTTGTTGCAGGACTCAGCGTCGGACACTCCACACCCAGATGCATAATTCCGTTCGGAGTGGATGCGGATGTGGATACAGATGAACAGGTAATAAGATTTCACTTTTAGACAGTGTTTCACCAAAATGGTGAAAACAGGACTAAGCGTGAAAGCATTCTGTTGCCCTATATAAGATGGCGCAGTCTTGAATCTGCCTGTCTTAAACTATAAAGTAGGTGGTAATGAGGAAGGGAAGAAGTAAAGTTCATCAGGGGATCACACTGACAGCCACCATGGTTCTGCTGCTGTGTGTTCTCATACTTTTTTCAGGAGCACTGTTCTTTATTGAAAGAAATACTGTGTCATCATGTTTCAGCCGCCTCCAGGAAACTGCCGTTCAGGTTTCCTCATCGGTTCGCAGTCAGGTTATGAATGACCGGAATGAGTTATGGGCAGTTGCCGATCTGCTTTCATTTCATATCGATGAAGACAGTCTGATGCTTGAAAAACATGTGGAAAGCTTTAAGGAACGCGGTTCTCTTTCTGCCATTGCACTGTACCTTCCTGACGGTTCCTTCATAACACCGTCCGCACTTGATATTCCTGAGCCTGAAAGGTCTTTTCCCGATGAAGCTGACAGGTGTCCATATATTTCAGACATCGTTTCCGTGAGGAAAGATGGAATTGAAGTGAATATGATATATCAGGCTGTGCCTGTCATCCGTGAAGGCCGTGCTTTGGGGATCGTTTACGGTTACATGGATCTTTCCGTTTTTGCATCAATGCTTGATATTAAGGCCTTCGGAGGTAACTGCCAGATATACGTTGCCGACAGCGATACAGGAGATTATCTGGTTGATACCTGGCATAAAACCCTTGGCAATGTCTTTGATGATAAGATGATGCCAAGGAAGGTAAAGCCCGGATACGACTATTCAGTGATGAAGGATGACTTCAGGAACGGACGTGAAGGTCATATCGCATTCTGGT
>JBJEWN010000094.1:0-4526 GCA_051885075.1 Bullifex sp. | reverse complement strand
ATCACCTTCGGGGCGGGGGATGTCATCGATACCGATGCGGCAGCCGTCACCGATTCTGACGTTCTGGTCGATGATTGCCTTTCTGATGATGGTTCCCTTACCGATACCGATGTTGGGGATACCCTTGCGTGCATTCTCAGCTCTCTCTTCCTCTGTTTCATAGTGGCTTGCACCCATGCAGTATACACCGTCAAGTGAAGCACCGGACTCGATTATCGTTCTGACACCGACGATTGAGTTTACGATGTAAGCGTTGGTGATTATCGAGCCTTCCGAAGCAAGTGAGTAGGAAATGTTACAGAAGTTCATCTTGGTTGCAGGAAGGTGTCTTCTGTGTGTGTAGATAGGCATCTCTTCATTGTAGAAGTTGAACTGCGGGCTGATCGAAGCAAGGTTGAGGTTACACTCATAGAATGCCTTGATCGTTCCGATGTCTTCCCAGAAGTTGTCGAAAAGGTATGCTGCAACGGGTCTTGTCTTAATGACTTCAGGAATGATTTCCTTACCGAAGTCTGTCTCATCATTGTTGAGCATCTCTTCCATTGCCTTTGCATTGAAGATATAGATACCCATGCTTGCAAGATACTCGTTGGAAGCATCAACATGCTTGCCGAGTTCCTTCATCATGAAGTTGTCGCTGACACGGTAGGATGAAATATCCATGTCGCTTGCGGGCTTCTCATAGAATGTCTTGATCATACCGTCATCATCAGCTCCGATGATACCGAGACCTGTGGCTTCACTTCTTGAAATCGGCTTTGCTGCGATCGTGAGTTCGGCACCTGTCTCAATATGGCGGTCAAGCATGTCCCTGAAGTCCATGGAATAAAGCTGGTCGCCTGAGAGGATGATGTAGTAGTCCGCATTCTGGTCGTGGAAGTGCTTGAGGTTCTTCCTTACGGCGTCTGCAGTACCCTGATACCAGCTCTCTGATGTGTATGTCTGCTCTGCAGCAAGAATCTCAACGAAACCGCCTGAGAACTGATCGAACTGATATGTGTTGACGATATGGTTGTGAAGTGACGCAGTGTTGAACTGAGTCAGAACGTAAATCTGGTTGATACCACTGTTAAGACAGTTTGAAATAGGGATATCAACGAGACGGTATTTACCAGCAAAAGGTACTGCAGGCTTTGATCTGTCCATTGTCAGAGGATAGAGCCTTGTACCTCTTCCGCCACCTAAAATGATTGCGATGGCTTTCTTTTTCTTTCCCTTACTTTTACTCATCTAGCACCTCCAAGTAGCTGACTGTATATCTTCAAATATTCTTTTGCGCTTTCATCCCATGAGAAATCACAGCTCAATGCATTTGTCCTTGCAATGGCGAAATGTTCCCTGTCATGATAGAAATCTATTGCCCTGTTTACATGTTTCACTATCTCATCGGAATTCAGATCGTCAAAGAGGAAACCGTTGCCATGTATTATGTCTTCACCGACATCAGTGATGCTGTCCGCAAGTCCGCCTGTCCTGTGTGCGATCGGAAGTGTCCCGTACACAAGAGAGTACATCTGGTTAAGACCGCATGGTTCATACCGTGAAGGCATCAGGAAGAAGTCACATGCACCTTCAACGATATGAGAAAGTTCTGCACTGAAAACGATGTTGGTGCTTATGTTCTCATACCTTGAACCGATGTCCCTGAGCTTGTTTTCAAATCTCTCATCACCTGTACCGATGATTATGAACTGACACCTGTTTTCCTTCGCGATTCTTTCAAGTGCGCAGCCATCCCCGTCAAGGAGTTCGTGGAAACCTTTCTGTTCGGCAAGGCGGCTGATCATGCCGATGACAGGCATGTCGGGATTGACCGGAAGATTGAAAAGTTTCTGTGCATAAGCTTTAAGCTCTGCTTTGGGCCCCTGTTTTTTCACAGAGAAGTGCTGCTGGAAGAAAACATCCTTGCCGGGATTCCATTCCTTTTTGTCAATACCGTTGAGAATACCGGAAAGGACGTTTTGCCTTGATCTCAGCAGGCCGTCAAGTCCGCATCCCTGAGCGGAATCACATATTTCCGTTGCATATGTCGGACTTACCGTTGTGATCCAGTCTGCATATTCCAGGCCTGTCTTAAGCATGTTGAATCGTTTTTCAATACCTGAACCGGAAAGCATCTTTTCGGAAGGAAGGAAATCAGATCTCAGGATATCAAAACGGGAGAAATCTCCCTGATATGCAAGATTATGGATGGTGAAGATCGTTTTAACCTTAAGCTTTGCTTCCTTTGCAAGATACATTGCAGGACCTGCGGTCCAGTCATGTGCATGAAGGATATCGCACTTCCATTCTGATGTCCTGATATATTCCACTGCAGCCTTTGAAAGGAGGAGGAAACGATAGCAGTTATCACTGTATGGTTTGAACGAAGTATCTCCGTAAATACCCTGGCGCTCCGTGAAAAGCGGATGTTCAACGGCAAGATAATCAACCTTCTGATATTTTTTTACCAGGATGTTTACTGTCTCTTCTCCGCCCAGAACATTCAGTTTGAGGACAGCTTCCTTTCTGAATCCTTTTCTGTCAATGAAGCCATAAAGAGGCATCATGACTTTGACTGATTCTCCTGTTTTCTGTATTGAAGCTGAAAGGGCACCGACTACATCCGCAAGTCCGCCGGACTTGGAGAACGGTACCGTCTCAGAAGTAAGCATTAGCACATTCATACTTCAATTACACAATAGGAGTGTAGTGAAGTCAAGGGAAAAAAATATGAAAAAAACGGTTTAAATGGATTTTAACGGCCATTTGCTAAACAGAGGACACAGTAATCACGGATATGTCCGAAAGCTTTCTGATGTGTGATGAGGATGCCGTCATGAAACCGTTTTTCAGCGTGTAACTGACTGTTTAAGCTGGTGTATTGGTTATGAGTGTCAGGACCTGTTCACCGGTTTTGACAGCCACCCTGTCACATACTTCTGTTCTCATGTTCAGAACAATCACTTCAGTTCCGGCGTGAAGGGACAGGGACAATAATGTCACGGTGATGATCATCATCATCAGTTTTTTCATGCATACTCCGATTCCCCTGTATTCAAACTATAGGGGAAGAAATCGGGGGATGTCAAACTGATTCAGCCATTATTTTCTGAAAGATATTCATGGGCACTGTGTGCGGCCAGAGCTCCGTCGGATGCAGCCGTTATGACCTGTCTGAACAGGGTAGTCCTTACATCACCTGCGGCAAAAATGCCCTTAACTGATGTTTCAAGCCGCTCATTCGTGATTATGAAGCCTGAAGGATCGGTATTCACTGTGGATCTGAATGCTTCGGAGGAGGGAATGATTCCTGCAAAGATGAATACACCGTCACATGTGACTGACGATCCGTCTTCAAGAGTCACGGATGAAATCTTTGTGTCTCCATTGACTGAAGATAAGGTTTGATTCATCAGAATTCTGATATTGGGTGTTTCCTTAACTTTTCTGACAAGCAAATCCTGAGCACGGAATTCACCGCGCCTGTGAATGAGTGTGACCGAAGAGCACAGCCCTGAGAGGTAAAGCGCTTCCGTCAGGGCAGTATCCCCGCCTCCGACGACAAGTACATCCTTTCCCCTGTAGAATGGACCGTCACATGTTGCACAGTAGCTGACACCTTTTCCTTCGAACCTGTCTTCTCCGGGGATGCCCAGCTTCCTGTGATGTGCTCCCGTACAGATGATTACCGATCGGGCCTCAAAGGATGCAGCTGAGCAGGTAACGGTAAAGACATTACCTGTTTTCGCAACAGAGGTAACTTCATCATAAACGATTTCAGCACCGAATCCTTCCGCCTGTTTCTGAAGGGAATCCGCAAGTGAAAAACCTGAAACAGGAGCAGATGCGGGATAATTCTCGATCCTGTCGATGTACATCAGCTGCCCGCCGGGAGCAAGGGGTTCGATGATCAGGACGCTGTGGCCGAAACGACAGGCGTAAATTGCAGCTGAAAGCCCGGCAGGACCTGCCCCTGCGATGATGCAGTCGTACATATCACTCCTCGCTCAGTTTTTTAAGAAGAGCTTCCTCTGCGTCACTTCTTCTTATATAGACAGGCCCCTGTCCGATATCATCAGCTCCAACCTGCTGATACTGGTCTATACCCATCTGAATCAGGACACCTCCAAGAGGTCTGTAACACTGTGGATCAACGTTAAGATTTACCTCACGGTCGAGAACTGAGGCAAGTTTCATGGAAAAAGCGTTTGCATCAATTCCTGTCAGTGTTACGGGGCGGTAACCTTTGATGTACGGAAGAAGGTCGTCAGCATTTCCGTCCAGTTCACAGAGGGTCCGGCCGTCACTGTATGCTCCAAGATAATACCTTTTCTTCTTTGCATCCATCACGCTTACCGTTATTCCTTCGAATACGGGACATGCTTCGGCGATAAGGCGAAGGGTAGGGACGGAAACGAGCGGAATGTCTCTTGAAAGTGAAATGCCTTTTAAAGTGGCAAAGCCTATTCTCAGTGATGTGAATGAACCGGGACCTCTGGTGGCTACCAGCAGGTCCAGGTCAGAAAAGGAAAGTGAATGGTCGT
>JBJEWN010000093.1:0-4531 GCA_051885075.1 Bullifex sp. | reverse complement strand
GCCCCAAAGGCAGGCCTAAAAAGAATCCTTAGTCCTATAAATTGGGAAACTGTTATTTATCGGCGAATGTTTCGAAGAAATATCGAATGAGGTGCCTACAATCTTATTCATCGTTTTATTTCAAGGAGATTCTTCTCATTTGGTTAAGTTGGGAAATCTTTTTTTGTTTGCCTGTATTACCATGCTATCTTAAGTTGTGAGAAAAGAAACAAGAAAATAAAGATAAGTAATTGAAATTGAAATAGATACTGAAAATCAGTGAAGGAAAAAGTTTGAGTACGAAAATACTTTTTCCAACATCCATCAGGATAAATGAAGTAAGAAGTTCTTTACAAAGGTTTAATTCGTAATAGGCAAATTATATAGGGGAGATTAAACATGACAACATTACCGCTTAAGAAATCAGAGGGACATTTCATCGTCAATATTGATGGTGATAATTACATTATCGATACAGGTGCATCAGAGAGCTGCTCCTGTTTCGGACAGACGGAGATTGCAATCGGAGACAGGAAGTTCAAAGTATATCCATTACCACTGGAGAAGGTTGGCGAGAAGATTTCGGAACTTGTTCACATGCCGATTGTGGGCCTTATAGGCCTCGACATCATGAAAAAACTGGGCAGTATCGAGATCTCCGAAGAGGAAGGATATGTAAGGTTCGGAGGGGAAACTGTTCCTGAATCTGGGGATTATACATTTCCCTTCAGGGTAATTGAAGGGTACAGTATTCTTACTTCCCGGCTGAATGTGAACGGAAAGGATGCCATGGTAATTCTGGATACTGGTGCCAGGATTGACTATATGGATCCTATCATCCTCGATACCTCCACGCCCGTCAGCCATGAAAGGGATTACAATCCTATCATCGGATACTTCGAAGTCGATGGCTATAAGGCTACATATCGCATCGGGGACAGGGAAATTGAGACAGTATCATATGCAGCTACAGACCAGCTCAAAGATTATGTATCACAAATGGGGATAAATGATATCTCAGGAGTGGTGGGGCTCAATGCATTCCTTAAGGGTATGAAGTCTCTTACTTTGGATTTCATTAACCGAAGAGTGATATTGAAGGCATAAGGATCTGCAGGGGCGCTTCCACAATTATGCGGAGCGCCTTCTTTTTGTTTTATGGGTTGTGATTAAGCTGTTTAAAACATGTAGATGGATGGTATAATTCAGATGGATCCGGAGGTTTGAGAATTGCAGCTGAAAGATATTGCCGATGAGATCATTACAGGTGTTCTCACTAAGCGCGTGGTGTGGGAAGGTGAAGAGGATGCACCTTCTTCACTGGAGGAAGGTAAAGTACTTGTTCCCAAGTCCATCAGTGCGGGACTTATAGACCACACCCTTCTTCAGTCGGTACGACTGGAGAGGCAGGTTAAGGAAAAGTTCTATACCAGAAAAGGTGATGTGATCATGAAGCTTTCCACTCCCTATGACAGCTGTGTCATAGAGAGAAAAGAGGATGAGGGTCTGATAGTTCCATCCTTTTCCGTTATCATCAGGGGACTCAGGGAACCATATGATCCGTATTTCATAATGGCATTCCTTTCATCCAAATGTGCATGGTTCCAGATAGAAAGGTCCCGCAGAGGAAGGGTACTTTCCATCATAAGCAATGATTCAGTTTCAAATCTGGAAATACCTTCATTCAGTGAAGCAGAGATGAAAGACATAAGTATCCGTTACAGAAGGTACCTTGAGTTCAGACGGCTCTCATCTGAAATCATTGAACTTGAGAAAGATAGGAATGACACTGTCTTTCTCGGAAAGGATGAATGACCATGAAAGAAGAAGTTAATCATTCGATTGCCGGAAAGCAGGGCCTTGAGGGAAAAGCAATGGCGATTTACAGACATCTTAACTCGAGCAGTTTCTGTGATCTCGACATAGCGGAAAAGGTTATCGTTTATCTGTTCTTCAGATTCCTTGCATCTGATGACAGCAGTAAAGGAATTCTGGATGAAGGTCTTGGGTTTGAAGTCCTTACGGAGCTGGCCTATCGGGCCAGGTGGATGGAGAAGATAGGTGGAATGGATGGGGATGAAGTGTTCTCATTCATTCTTTCCATCCGCGACAGGCTCTGTTCCGACAGAAAGGAGCCTGATGAGTCATTAAGGTCATTCTGTCCTTCACTGGGAATTGAACTGGAGAGAAACGAGTTCTTTGATATCTTTGCATACATCTGGCAGAGGAAAATCACAAACTACTATTCTGAAGATGGCGTTAAGCTTGTGGAAAAGGTCCTGAAGGTTTCAGACGGGGACTTTCTGTTTCTTGAGTCAGATACATTTCCCGGTCCTTTCATCGGCATTGGAAGTGATAGGAATCTGGAAGCTGTAATATCCATCAGGAATGATCAGGACAGGGTTTTGGGAAAGATGCTGCTTTTCATGATCCTTCCCGAAGATAAATGGAAATCCCGCAGAGTGGTGAAGGAGTTCTCTGAGGAGATCCTGAGAACCGATAGTCATGAAATTCCCAATAAGATAGTGTCCTTCAGTGCCGTTGGTTCCATTTCAAGGGGCGGAAGGAATTCCGCAGATAGTTTTGACCGTGTCATGACCATAATTGCTCCCATGATCGAAAAGGGAGCAGGTGCTGTTTTCATGTCAAATGCATCCTTGCTTTCATTCGGTTATGGAAATGCCAGAAGATGCAGGAAGCAGCTGCTTGATCTGGATGCGTGTCTGTCAGTTGCTTTTTTTGGCTTAGGCCGGAGTAATATTATCCTGATGGATAAGATGAGGGATGACAGGGACAATGTGGTGTTGTCCGATCTTTCAGGCATGGATATACGGGATGCAGCGGAAATAGCATCATGTCTGACAGTTGGCAGGGATGTTTCCGGAGAACTGAGAGACCGTGTCCTGACTGTATCCCGGGCTGAGGTAATGGAAAACGACTTCATGCTCTATCCTTCTTTTTACATGGAGCAGAAGATAAGGGAAACAAAAAGGCTTGATGAAATAGATGCCAGGTTAAAGGAAAAGTACAGTGAACTGAAGAGATTTGCAGATCTTATGTCCTGAGGTATTTGGTTTATCCTCTTTGTTTATGCTATCTGTGTCTTAGGCAGGAGGAAATTATGAGCATGATGCATAAGGCCCTGATGGAAAGAAAAATGTGCATTCAGGGACTGAAGAGGAAATACCCGGGGCTTCCCGAATATGTAAGTGATGATATGCCAGTTATGAAGATGCTTCTGTGCGAAAGCGTGGAAGAATACATCCTGGGACTTTCTCCTGCTCAGGATATGCCTTCCAAGGAGAAAATCCTTCTTGCTGCCAGACTGAGAAGTGAATACACCGCCAACTCCCGTCTGGCTGCTGTAATGAATAAGCCTTTGGACTATATGTACAGTAAGGAAAAAGCGGAATACTATACGCGCCATGTGTGGGAGCTTGATATGCTTTCCGCCTTATATGAAGGGAAAATGCATACATTCGATTACATTGTTTCTGATCTCAGGAAAAGAAACAGTGACCTTTCCTTCACTGATGACGGAAAGTCCATAACATTCAGTTGCTGGCGGGAGGTTATGGCTGTTAATGATAAGTGGAATCCATGCATGGTACGTGAGTATTACACTGAAACCGTCATCCCGAACGACAGTTTCAGCTTTATCCTGAATCTGAGGGCGCTGCCCCTGAAATCTGATAGTAATGGTTGATATACGTAATTAATTCTGATGACTGGCCACCGGAGACGGTGGATTGTTTTATATTGTATATCATTTACTGAAATGCTGGTTTTAAAGGGGATAAATAAAGATTAATAAAAATAAAACAAAAATGTGTTGACATTAATCCTGCTATGGTTTATATTGATCATAGATAAGAAAGAAATAGGTTCCGAGCTGAGATACTCAAGAGACCTATGCAGCAGAAAACAAGAAGATCTTTCTTCTTTCACCTCCTCCAGACAGATTAATAATCTTTCACCTTCCTTATGAAGAAGTCAGGGAGAGCATTCAATGACAAATTACATTTCCTATAACGGCCTTGGCCCTGAGTGCTCTCTGCTGAGCCTCGCTCCGTAGAGTCCGTAACAGACTGATCAATCAAATCAACTGACGGGTCGCATGCGTGCGACGGGAATCAATGACGGAAACAATCCGCCACGGGACATCTATAGCGAAGGAGAGGAAAGAAAAATGGAAATGAATATTAACAGTCTGGCAATGGTGGCAAAGAGCGGAGACGAGAAGGCATTCTCCGTCCTTCTTACCAGGATGGAAGGTGCAATCGCTAAGGTTGTATCAAAGTATGCGGTAGGAGAAGGGGAGTCTTACCGCGACGACTACAGAGCTGAGGCAATGTTCGCTCTGTATAAGTGCCTCAGCAACTACGATGAAGGCAAGGGGGCCTTCATCCCCTATGCGCAGTACGAGATGAATGCCCAGATTCTGGACTTCATCCGCAACAGGCAGAGCACGATAAAAATCGGCACATCCATGCTTGACAACATGCGGAAGGTGAAGAAAGCCATTGAGGAGATCAGGGAGAATGGTCTTGAT
>JBJEWN010000092.1:0-4543 GCA_051885075.1 Bullifex sp. | reverse complement strand
AGGGTAAGCAGGGACGTTTCCGTCAGAACCTTCTCGGTAAGCGTGTTGACTATTCCGGCCGTTCCGTTATCGTCGTCGGACCTGAACTAAGGATCCATCAGTGCGGCGTGCCCTCAAAGATGGCCCTTGAACTCTATAAGCCCTTCATCATGCGCCGTCTCGTCCAGAAGGATGTCGCGCTCAACATCAAGAGGGCAAAGACACTCGTCGAGAGTGAGGCTCCCGAAGTCTGGTCCATCCTTGACGAGGTTGTAAAAGAGCACCCCGTAATGCTGAACCGTGCGCCTACGCTGCACAGACTCGGTATTCAGGCATTCGAACCTGTTCTGGTTGACGGTAAGGCCCTCAAGCTCCATCCGCTCGTATGTCAGGCCTTCAATGCTGACTTCGACGGTGACCAGATGGCAATCCACGTTCCTCTCACTCAGGCCGCACAGCTTGAGTGCTGGACGCTCATGCTTTCCGCAACCAACCTGCTTGACCCTGCCAACGGTAAACCGATCGTAGCACCCCATCAGGACATGGTTCTCGGTATCTTCTACCTTACAAAGGAGATGGAAGGTGCCCACGGAACAGGACATTACTACAACAGCATCGCCGAGATCGAGGCTGCTCTCGATCAGGAGGCCGTAAGCTATAACGCAAGGATCAAGTTCCGCTTCAAGGAAGGTCTTGTCATCGTCGACAAGGACGGCAACAGGGTCGTCAGTGACGGTAAGACATGGTTCGATACCACTCCCGGAAGAATCATCTTCAACGAGTCCCTTCCTGAAGGCGTTCCTTTCCAGAACTATCTCCTCGGAGACAAGCAGCTCAAGAAGGTCATCGGTGAGACGATCAAGAACAACAAGGCATCAGTTGCCATCGAGCTTCTCGACTCCATCAAGGATGTAGGTTATAAGTATGCAACTCTCTTCGGTGCTACGATCGGTCTTTCCGACATGATCGTTCCTGATACGAAGAAGGAACTTGTCGAGAAGGCAAACGAGGAGCAGAGCCAGATCATCAGCCAGTACCGCTCCGGTCAGATCACTCAGGAAGAGCGTTACAACCGTGTCATCGGTCTCTGGTCAAAGACGAACGATGAACTTACCGATGCGCTCATGGATCAGCTGGAGAAGAGCCAGAACGGTTTCAACCCGCTCTATCTCATGGCCGTCTCCGGTGCCCGCGGAAGCAAGACGCAGATCAGACAGCTCGGCGCAATGAGAGGACTCATGGCACGCCCGAGCGGTGATATCATCGAATTCCCGATCAAGTCGAACTTCAAGGAAGGTCTTTCGATCATCGAGTTCTTCATCTCCACCAACGGTGCACGTAAGGGTCTTTCCGATACGGCTCTCAAGACCGCTGAGGCAGGTTACCTTACAAGAAGGCTTGTCGATATCTCACAGGATGTCGTTGTCAACATCGATGACTGCCATACGATCAACGGTATCTGGCGTTCTGCAATCAAGGAAGGCGATGAGATCATCGAGCACCTTGCTGACAGAATCACCGGACGCTGCCCTGTGGATGATGTCGTCCATCCGTTCCTTCGTGATGAGAACGGAAAGCCCGTCGTGCTTGCAAAGGCAAACGTGGAGATCGATGATGAGACGGCAAAGAAGATCGAGGATGCAGGTATTGAAAGAGTATACCTCAGAACCGTTCTCACATGTGAGGCCAAGTACGGTGTATGTGCAAAGTGTTACGGAAGGAACCTTGCAAACAACCGCCCCGTCGACATCGGTGAGGCAGTCGGTACGATTGCAGCACAGTCCATCGGCCAGCCCGGTACCCAGCTCACCATGAGAACGTTCCACGTCGGTGGTACCGCTACCGCATCAAGTGAGGCAAACAAGCTATTCTTCGATCATATGACCATCGTCGGTAAGATCAGCGGTCTCATCATCACAAGTGATGCCGATGGCAGCAGGATCTTCCCGAGAAAGGGCTCAATCGAGATCTCACGTGTCCTTCAGGAACTCACCGGTCTCTATGATGAGCTGATCGCACAGCCGGGCAGTCTGGTTGCAAAGGGCTCCGATCTTTATAAGAAAGACGGAATTGTATGCACATCAGCCTTCAATGGCACGATTGCAGGTATCGGTGACAGGATCTTCATCGTCGGCAATCCCGTCGTTCACAAGGTTGCACCCGGTTCCATCCTCTGCGTAAGCGAAGGTCAGATCGTAAACACCAACGAAGCCATCGTGGAGTTCGATCCGTTCAGTGAACCGATCATCAGTGAAGTGGCCGGTACGGTGCTCTTTGCAGACATCAAGGAAGGATCGACACTCATCAATGAGGTTAACGAGGAAACAGGTAACGTCGAGAGAAAGATCACTGAGCACAACCTTGAGAACCTTCAGCCGAGAATGGTCATCCAGCTTGCTGACGGATCTGAAGTGACATATTCACTTCCTGGCGGTGCATATCTCCAGGTTGAGGAAGGAGCCCATATCGGAGTAGGTACGGTGCTCGCGAAGCTTTCAAAGGCATCCCTCAAGACAAAGGATATCACCGGTGGTCTTCCCCGTGTCGGAGAACTCTTCGAGGCAAGAAGGCCGAAGGATCCCGCAGTGCTTGCCCAGGTTTCCGGTACTGTTGAAATCGGTGCCGTATCAAAGGGTAAGAGGATCATCAACGTCATAGACGCATTCGGCAAGGAGTTCAAACACGTCGTACCGATGAGCTCGAACATCCTGGTGCGTGACGGGGATACGGTGGTTGCCGCAGAGCCTCTCTGTGACGGTGCCAAGGATCCGCATGATATCCTGACAATCCTCGGTGAGAATGCACTGCAGTCATTCCTTGTGGATGAAGTTCAGCAGGTTTACAGACAGCAGGGCGTAGATATCAACGACAAGCACCTCGGTATCATCATCAGGCAGATGCTCAGGAAGGTTCAGATTCTTGATGTGGGTGATACATCGTTCATCTTCCAGCAGCAGGTCGACAAGCACAGATTCCTTGAGGAGAACGAAAGGGTAATCGCACAGGGAGGTAATCCCGCCGTTGCATGCCCGATCCTGCTCGGTATCACAAGGGCTTCGCTTTCAATCGACTCATTCATCTCCGCCGCATCCTTCCAGGAGACGACGAAGGTATTGACAAATGCCGCGATTGCTGGTAGTAAAGATGAACTTAGAGGTCTCAAGGAGAACGTAGTCATCGGCCACCTGATCCCGGCAGGTACAGGTATGAAGAAGTACCGCCAGATTCACCTTGATGACGAGAAACTGCTCGAACTCCAGAAGTCTGTTGACAAGGCCAGAAAGGAAATGAAGGCCGAGGAAATTGATGATGATGAGTTCGATGTGGAACAGATTGCAGATATGAAGACTGTGGGAGATGCGGCAGACATCGACGGCGTTGACGTTGATGACAGCCTTGACGAATGATGACGCCTGTCGGCGCCATTCAGGAGTCAGGCGTAAGCCAGATTCTCATGCTGACCCGGTCTTTATGAGAAGTGCCGCCTGCGCGGCACCTCCCGGATCCCCTGTGAGGAGGGGAAACGGATATATATAATAAGGAGCGTATCGAAAGATGCCTACTATTAATCAGCTGGTAAGAAAGGGCAGGACAACTCTCAAGAACAAGACAAAGTCTCCTGCTCTCGAAGGATGTCCGCAGAAGCGCGGCACATGTACAAGGGTTATGACAGTCACACCTAAAAAGCCTAACTCTGCTCTGAGAAAGGTTGCCCGTGTCCGTCTGTCAAACGGTATCGAAGTAACGGCATACATCCCCGGTATCGGCCATAACCTTCAGGAGCACTCAGTTGTCCTGATCAGGGGCGGCAGGGTCAAGGACCTTCCCGGTGTCCGTTATCACATCATCCGTGGTTCCAAGGATACACTTGGTGTCGCAGACAGAAAGAGAAGCCGCTCTAAGTACGGTGCTAAGAAGCCAAAGGCTTGATAGGAGGAAAAGAGAATGTCTAGAGGTTCAAAAACTCCTGTTAGGAATGTCACACCCGATGCTGTTTACAACAGCACAGTCGTTGAGAAGTTCATCTGCCGCATGATGGTTGACGGTAAGAAGAACGTTGCTTCCAAGATCCTTTATACCGCACTTTCCACAATCGGTGAGAAGAGCGGTGAGAGCCCGATTGATGTCTTCACAAAGGCACTTGATAATGTCAAGCCGATGGTAGAGGTCAAGAGCCGCCGCGTAGGTGGTTCCACATACCAGGTTCCGACCGAGATCAGGGAGCCCAGAAGAGAAGCACTTGCAATGAGATGGATCATCGCTGCCGCAAGGGCACGCTCCGGAAAGAGCATGGCTGAGAAGCTCGCAAACGAACTTCTTGATGCATACAACTCAACCGGTGCAGCTTTCAAGAAGAAGGAAGACACACACAGAATGGCAGATGCCAACAAGGCATTCACCCATTTCAGGTGGTAGTTCCCTTCCGGAAAAGAGAGACAGTTTCCATGCTGTCTCTTTTTTTTGCATAATCAATGATGCCCGTCTCACATGAGGCGGGCATGCATTAACATCAGAGCTCAAGGCCAAGTCTTTCTGCTTCTTTTCTGAACTCATCCTCACTCAT
>JBJEWN010000091.1:0-4590 GCA_051885075.1 Bullifex sp. | reverse complement strand
ACACCCTGCCTTCAGTAATGGAAGAGCTGGTTAAACTGGAGCTTGCCACATGCACCAAGGAGAAAAGAAAGCCCGGAAGGCCAAGGAAGGAGAAGCCTGTATCAGATGAACCCAAACGCCCCAAAGGCAGGCCTAAAAAGAATCCTTAGTCCTATAAATTGGGAAACTGTTACTGAAGTGATTGTCCATTACATGTGCAGGAGTTAGTGCACCGAAAACCTTAATGCAATAAGCAAAAGACCACCTCTGTCGAGGTGGCCTTTCAGTTACTGGTGGTATTTTATCACTCTGCCTTTGCAGCTTTTGCTTCAGCTATCACTTCATCCGCAAGTCTGCCCTGAAGAGTCTCATAGTGGCTGAACTCAAGTTCGAATGAACCGGTGCCGCTTGTCATGCTCTTGAGGTCGATCGCATAGGTTCTCAGCTCTGCCATCGGGACTTCAGCCTGGACCGCTACAAGGTGACCCTTTTCCTCCTGTCCGAGAACACGTCCGCGCTTTGCCGAGAGATCGGAAAGAATGGAACCGAGATATTCGTTCTCAATGAATACTTCTAGCTTCATGATCGGTTCGAGAAGCACGCATCCGGCCTTTGCAAGTGCGATTTCCATCGCGCCTTTCGCAGCAAGCTTGAATGCCATTTCGGAGGAGTCAACGGGGTGTTCCTTACCATCGATGAGCGTGATGCCGATATCAACAAGCGGATATCCTGCGAGGAATCCTTCGCTCATTGCTTCCTGAATACCCTTTTCAATACCGGGGATGTATCCCTTTGATACGGAACCGCCCTTGATGGCATTGGTGAACTGATACTGCGCACCTCTTTCTATGGGTTCAATCTCGATGAGGACACGTCCGAACTGTCCGTGACCGCCTGACTGCTTTTTGTGTGAGTACTCGGCGATGCCGCTCTTTTTCGTGATGGTTTCACGGTAAGCGATACGCGGAATCTTGGTGTTGATCTTAATCTTCTGTTTATCCTGTATCTTCTCGAGGATCATGGATATCTGGAGTTCACCCATACCGCCGATAACGGTTTCCTTGGTCTCCTGATTCATCTTGATCTGGAATGTGAGGTCTTCTTCCGCGATCTTATAAAGCGCTTCATTCATCTTGTCCGCACTCTTCTTGTCATCGGTGCTCACGGCAAGTTCATAAACAGGCTGAGGGAGACGAACAGGGCGGAATACATATTTGACATCCGGTCCTGAGAGGAGTGAACAGTTGGTTGAAGTGATGCTGCTCTTTGCGATGATACCGATGTCACCGGCTTCAAGGGCATCTGTTTCAATGAGTTTCTTTCCAAGTGCCCTGTAGAGCTTACCAGGCTTTTCCTTTTTCTTGAGATCGGGGTTGTAGAGATCGGTTTCGGGAGTGATCTTGCCGGCAACGACCTTGACGAAACTGAGCTTACCGCTGAACTGGTCAATGGTGGTTTTGAAACAGTAAGCCGCTACAGGTCCTTCAGGATCGATCGGGGTGGTGTGCTCAACACCGTCCTCGCCGATACGGAAGTCAAAGCCGTCAAGCGGGTTGGGGAAGTTGTTCCTGATGAAGTTAAGCAGGGATGTGATTCCAGCACCCTTGTCCGTTGCACCGCAGAAAACGGGAACAACGCGGTTATCCTTGAGACCTTCACGGAGTCCTCTCCTGATCTCGTCACTTGTAAGCGTTCCTTCCTCAAAGAACTTCTCGATAAGGTCATCCGCACCTTCAGCGGCATTCTCGATAAGTCTGTTCCTGAAGTCCTCAACCACTGCTGCATACTTTTCCGGAATGGGAACAGCGACTTCTTTGCCGCCTTCCTTGTACTCATATGCCTGGTTTTCGATCAGGTTGATGACTCCTTTGAATTCCTCTGCTTCGCCGAGTGCCATGACAACCGGTACGAAGTGGCTCTGGAATTCACTCTCAAGTGAGTCAATTACATGTCTATAGCTGGCACGTTCCTTATCCATTTTGTTAATGAATACGGCACGCGGTTTATTTCTTGAATCAAGTCTTCTCCAAAGTTTGATGGTTTCGATCTGTGCACCTTCGCGTCCGTCAACGACCATGAGTGCTGCCTCGCAGCTTCTGAAAGCACAGATTGCCTCACCGATGAAGTCCGCCGTACCCGGAGTATCGATGATGTTGATGGTCTTGCCTTCCCAGGTGAATGAGTTAAGGGAGGCATGTACTGAAATCTTTCTCTGAATCTCTTCTTCTGTAAAATCGGATGTGGTTTTTCCGCTGTCAACGGTTTCAGGTTTAGACAGGACTCCCGCATAGTAAAGCATCTGCTCGACTAAATTGGTCTTTCCTGTCCCATTGTGGCCGACAAGCGCCACGTTTCTGAGGTCTTTTGACTGAACGCTCATATTTTCCTCCTTTTGAAAAAAAACGTCATTGTTAAAATGGTAAAGCCCAAAATTCCGGATGTAAAGGAAAAAGTTATTATATGTACGGTAAAAAGCAAAAAAAGAGTCCCATGAGGGACTCGTGCAGACTGGAAGACTGCTCACATCTTTTCCGAGTAGTGGCTGAACTCCATGCTGAAGCTTCCCCTGCCTTGGGTGGAGCTTCTGAGGACGGTGGTGTAGCCGAACATCTTCTGAAGCGGAACTTCCGCACTGATGATGTCCGATCCTGTACGGGATTCCATGCTGAGTACGATACCGCCCCTTGACGTGATTGTTGAGATGACTTCACCCACATAGTCTGAAGGGGATGATACCTTCACGTTCATGATGGGCTCCATCAGTACGGGGTCTGCTTTCTGGCAGACTCTGTCAAATGCCATGCTGGCACATGCCTCGTTAGCGAACGGAGTGCTTGTCAGTTCATTGTATCCGATTGCCTTCACCGTGATCTCAAGGTCCGTTGTCTCATAGCCGAACTTGATACCGCCCCTGAAGGCTCCCCCGATACCTCTCTTAACTGCATCCGTGATCTCTTCGGGAATCTCACGTGTATCTGCAGTTATCTTAAGCACATTGCCGCTTCCGGCAGGAAGGGGCCTGACCGCAAGTGTGAGCTTTGCCCAGTTTTCCTTGTTGGCCAGTGTGCGGTCGAAGGTGAATTCCTCCTCAGCCTCACTTCTTACGGACTCCCTGTATGATACCTGCGGGTTACCGACCCTTGCCTTTATCTTCATTTCCTTCGTGATTCTCGTCACGAGGACATCGAGATGAAGTTCTCCCATTCCTGAGATGACGAGCTGTCCTGTCTCGGCATCATCTTTGTATGTGAATGTCGGATCCTCGATTGAAAGATTTTCCAGTGCCTTCCTGAGCTTTTCCTGTTCATCCGTGCTTTCCGGCTCAATGGCAACGGAAATGACCGGATTGGGGAAGTGCATCTTCTCGAGAAGGTATGGATGGGCTTCCGTTCCGATCGTGTCACCCGTCTGTACATTCCTGAAGCCGATGATGACGCCGATGTCGCCGGCCCTGAGCTCTGTAAGATCAGTCATTATGTCTGCATGCATCCTGACGATCCTGTTGACTCTTTCCTTTCTGTTCTTGGTAATGTTGTAAACTGCCACACCTTTCTTCAGGATACCTGAATACATCCTGATGAAACATAACGGACCTGCCTTTGGATCAACGACGATTTTGAAAATAAGTCCGAGCATCGCACCTTTCTCGTCGTGAAGGACTTCAACTTCCTTATCCTTTTTCTCCCAGTAGGCCTTGATGGGCGGAACCTCATCCGGGCTGGGGAGGAGATCGACAACGCCGTCCAGAAGTGGCTGCACGCCGATGTTCTTAAGGGATGACCCGACGAACACGGGAAGCAGTGTACGGTCAAGCGTGCACTTTCGCAGTGTGGACATTATCAGGTTTTCGGGAATTTCCGCTCCTTCAAAATAAAGCTCGGTTATTTCATCCGAGTATGATGCACAGGCATCGATGAGCTTTTCGCGGTATTCCTCCGCCTTTTCCTGATAAGCGGAAGGGATGTCCGCTTCCGTGATCGTTACTCCCCTGTCCTCTGAAGAGAAACGGAGTGCCTTCATCTTTATGAGGGAAATGATTCCTCCAAATGAGCTTTCCGCTCCGATAGGGATGAACAGGGGAACAGGAGCAGCACCAAGCTTCTTTTCCATTTCGGAGAGGACTTCGTAGAAGTCGGCACCCATTCTGTCCATCTTGTTTACGAAAGCTATCCTGGGAACATGGTATGTGTCTGCCTGGCGCCACACTGTTTCCGTCTGCGGCTCAACGCCTCCGACGGCACAGAAGACTGCAACCGCACCGTCAAGTACCCTGAGACAGCGTTCAACCTCAGCGGTGAAGTCCACGTGTCCCGGGGTATCGATTATGTTTATCTGGTGATCCTTCCAGTAGCAGGTCGTGGCTGCGGAAGCAATGGTTATGCCTCTGTCCTGCTCCTGCTCCATGAAGTCCATGGTGGCTTCACCGTTATCCACTTCGCCGATCTTGTGGTTTTCTCCCGTGTAATACAGGATTCTCTCGGTTGTTGTGGTTTTGCCGGCATCGATGTGTGCCATGATGCCTATATTTCTTATCTCTTTTCCGTTCATGGGAAAGATGATATCAGAATCACCCTTTTTTGTCAGCGCTTGGAACGTGTAATACCCGCTCTC
>JBJEWN010000090.1:0-4595 GCA_051885075.1 Bullifex sp. | reverse complement strand
TTCATGAACGCATGGAACAGCTATCTCTGGCCGAAGATTATCTTCCAGTCAAACGATTCGATAACGATGCCCATGCTCGTTGCGAACCTCAAAGGAGGATACTTCGTCGACTACGGCATGCTGATGCTGGGTGTTCTCATATGCACGCTCCCGACCGCGATCATCTTCCTGGCCCTCCAGAAGAGCTTCGCGAACGGTATCACGGGTGCAATCAAATGACGGAAAAACAAGCAGAGCTGGTATTTGCATACCGGCTCGGCCTGATTTCCTCACCGCTTGAGGAAGACAGGGAGAAACGGTGGGAAGAGTACAACTCATCAGACCATGAATTCGGTCCATCACGCCTGTCATGGGAAGCTTTTCAGGAAGCGGAAAGCACTTTCTTCATGACGTCCTTCGTACTGGGACGCGTGAAGAACCATGCATACAGGATGATAACTGATGAGGAAGTCTCATCCTTTTACAGCGAAAACATGGACCTCTTCACAAGAGCGGAAGGAGACCTTTTTGCCTTTGAGGAAGTAAGGGACATCATAATAAAGAGAATCAGGGAAAGGGAGTACACGGAAAATGTCGAAGCATTGGCACTTCAGCACGGTTCATGAGGACACGGTCCGGGACGGATCGGAAGCACACCCTTTTTCCTCACTGACCCATCTGAGTCACATCACTCTTTCACCGGGGGATGCGATACTCCTTGAAAGAGGCTCGGTGTTCAGGGGTGAATTCATACACCTTGAAAACACTGACGGTATAACCATATGCCCATACGGAAACGGAAAACGCCCTGTGATCGAAACGGATTCGAATGGAGTCTGGCATCAGGATTACGGGACACCTCTCGACTCTCCTGCCCACAGATACAGGGCGGATGTTTCATCATCGGTTCATCTTCTGGACTGTTCCGACATAAAGATCGAGGGCCTTGAACTCACGAATACCGATGAAGGGGAGAAAAGGGATGCCTTCAGGATGTGCCACACCGGTGTTTCTGGAGTGGCAAAGGACAGAGGAGTGATGAGGAACATCACGCTTCATGATCTTTACATCCATGACATAAAGGGAAATGTCTACGACAAGCATCTCAACAACGGCGGGATCTACTTCACCTGTGCCAAACCGGAGGATGAAGATAAGACGGGACCTGCCCTCTTTGAAAACATCAGAATATCATGCTGTACGGTCATGGATACATCACGCTGGGGCATAGCGGTGGGATACACATACGCCCACAAGGCATTTGCAGGCACGTATCTTAACCGTAATTCTTTTGACAGATACGGCAACAAAGACATCATAATCGAGGACTGCTATGTAAAGAGGTCCGGAGGAGATGCCATTACGGTGATGTACGCGCTTTCACCCATCGTCAGGAGAAACCGCAGTGATGATGCCGCAACGGAAATAAATGACCGGGTGTACCGCCATCCGGAAGGCCGCAGCGGCAAGGTTGCGGCTGGTATCTGGCCCTGGAAGTGTCTCGATGCGCTTTTCACTGACAATGATGTATACTCAACAAGGCTCAACCAGGACGGCATGGCATACGATGCCGATTCAGGGTGGAACACAGTATATGAACACAACAGAAGCACCCTTAACGAAGGCGGTGCCGTAATGTTCTGTCTGGAAGAAGCCGTGGGCTCCGTTTACAGGAATAACATAAGCGACCATGACCTGGGTGGAATTTTCTCCCTTGCAGCCAATCCTGACGGAACGATTGCGGGAAATACGATAATAAAGAAGAAGACGGTTCCTCTTTTAAGAAAGAGGATGGATGACGGCAAGGTCATGATGTATGATAACATTCTGACCGAAGAGGAGTGATAAATGCGAAAAACAGGACAGGTTACCATCCCTACCGATCTGGACGTGATCCAGGAAACCATAGGCATCCTTAAAAAGTGGGGTGCGGATGCCATCCGCGACTGCGACGGAACTGAGTTCCCGGAAGAACTGAAGGGACAGGACGCAAAGATATACAAGACATATTACACGACCAGGAAGGACAACGCCTGGGCGAAGGCACACCCTGAGGAAATTCAGCAGATCTACGTCATGACACCCTTTTACACAGCAGAGGGAGACACACTGACAATCGATCTGATGTACGGTCTCTACCCTGCCATGCTGAAGCCCAACGCAAAGGACAATGCAAGGTGGTGGGAAATCATCGACAGAACCACAGGCGAAGTCATTTCAGAGTGGAGCTATGAGGAAGAAGGACATAAGGTTACCCTGAAAACCACGCCGTTTCATGCCTACACCGTCTCCTTCCTTGCATTCATCATGTGGGATCCGGTGCATATGTACAATGCAGTCACAAACGGCTGGGACATCGAGCCTCAGGTCACCTTCGATGTAAGGCAGCCCGCAACACATGCATTTTCCCTTGAACGTCTGAGGAAATTCATAGCTGAGCACCCATATGTCGATGTTATAAGGTTCACGACATTCTTTCATCAGTTCACACTGCTCTTCGATGAAAAGGCGCGGGAGAAATATGTGGACTGGTACGGCTACTCCGCATCGGTTTCTCCATACATTCTTGAAAAGTTCGAGCGTGAAGCAGGATACCGCTTCCGCCCCGAATTCATAATCGACCAGGGATATTACAACGGACAGTACAGGATACCTTCAAAGGAATACAGGGACTTCATGGCTTTCCAGCACAGGGAAGTGTGTGCCCTGATCAGGGAATTCACCGACATATGCCATGAAGGCGGCAAGGAAGCGATGATGTTCCTCGGGGATCACTGGATCGGCACAGAGCCGTTCCTTGAAGGCTTTGAGAATGCAGGAATCGACGCCATAGTGGGATCGGTGGGCAACGGCTCAACCCTCCGTCTCATCAGTGACATCAAAGGCGTGAAGTACACTGAAGGCAGGTTCCTTCCCTACTTCTTCCCCGACACCTTCCATGAAGGAGGGGATCCGGTGAAGGAAGCAAAGGTAAACTGGGTGACTGCAAGACGCGCGATCCTCAGAAGCCCCATCGACCGCATAGGCTACGGCGGATACCTTAAACTTGCGCTGCAGTTCCCGGACTTCATCGATTACGTCACTTCAGTATGCGACGAGTTCAGACAGCTTTATGAAAACGCAAAGGGAACCACCCCGTACTGCTTTAAGAAGGTTGCAGTCCTCAACAGCTGGGGAAGAGCCAGAAGCTGGGGTGCCCACATGGTCCACCATGCCCTTTATCAGAAGCAGAACTACAGCTATGCCGGAGTCATCGAGGCGCTTTCAGGCGCTCCCTTCGATGTGTCATTCATCAGTTTTGATGATATTAAGAAGGATAAGAACCTGCTTTCATCACTGGACTGCATCATCATGGCCGGTGACGGAGATACCGCACACACTGGAGGCAGTGTCTGGGAAGATCCTCTGATCGTGACGGCCATAAGATCATTCGTTCATGGCGGAGGCGGTCTCATCGGTGTCGGTGAGCCCTCGGGACACCAGTGGCAGGGACACTATATCCAGCTTTATGATGTTTTCGGCATTGAAAAGGAGACGGGGTTCACCCTTGGCTATGACAAGTACAACTGGGATGAAAAGGAGCACTTCATAACTGCCGAAACCGGAAGGGACATTAACTTCGGCGAAGGAAAGAAAAACATTTATGCGCTTGAAGGAACCGACATCCTCGTTCAGCGGGAAAAGGAAGTTCAGATGGCCGCAAGGTGCTACGGGAAAGGACATGGTGTATACATCTCCGGTCTTCCATACAGTGCTGAAAACACAAGACTCCTGCACAGGGCAATTCTCTGGGCTACAGGTTCAGAAAAGCTGCTTCACACCTGGTTCAGCGAGAACCCCAACGTGGAAGTTCATGCCTACGTGAAGAACGGGAAGTATGCAGTTGTAAACAATACATACGAACCTCAGGAGACCGTGGTATGGAAGGGCGACGGAACTTCGTTCAGCCTGAAGCTTGATGCAAACCAGATCATCTGGTACGGGATCTGAAAACACTCAAGGCTGCCACTCAGGCAGCCTTTTCCTTCACCGGCTCACATACTCCGCGATTACAAGTTTCAGCCTGTCAAAATCTATGGGTTTTGCGATATGGGCATTCATTCCGGCATCCAGGGAGGCTTTCTTGTCATCCTCAAACGCATTGGCGGTCATCGCTATGATCGGGACGGAAAGTGCCCTCGGATGCTCAGACTGACGTATCGCGCGTGCCGCCTGATAGCCGTCCATCCTTGGCATCTGGATGTCCATGAATATCATGTCATACTCGTATTCGGATGACGAGGTGAAGGCCTTAAGGGCTTCTTCCCCGTCAGGCGCGACGGTCGCAGTGATTCCCACAGTGGCAAGCAGCTCGGTGATGATTTCCGCGTTGATCTCATTGTCCTCCGCAACAAGGACTGAAAGCCCTGAGATTGAGGAGAAATCATCATTGATTTCTCCGGAAGGAGTTTCGGACCTGTACTGCTTTATTGCACGCTGGAAGCCTGAAAGGAAGAACGGCTTGGGAAGGAATATATCAACTCCTGCCTCCCTTGCTTCATCCTCGATATCAGACATATCGTAGGATGAGAGTATGAAAATCGGAACTTCAGGACCTATTTCAGATCTTATCCTCC
>JBJEWN010000089.1:0-4615 GCA_051885075.1 Bullifex sp. | reverse complement strand
TGAAGCTCGTTGCCCCGGCAGGTGCATCGGGTCATACGGTGCCGATAACTCTCAGCGTTACCGATGACGAAGGACTTGCGTTCTCGACAACGTACGAAGTTAAGATAAAATGATACTCACACGGTGCCCCGGAAAAAAAGCCGGGGCATCACTTATTATTGCCAAACAAATCCATATCTGATATAAAAGCGTCAATTTATATATTTCATACGGAGAGTATCATGGCATTCTATTATGAAGATCTTTCAAGGACATTCAGTGAATTCCTTCTCGTCCCAGGCTATTCCCCTGAGACATGCATTCCCTCTGCAGTCTCGCTGAAGACACCGCTGGTGAAATACAGAAAGGGCTTTGAGGAGCCTTCACTCACGCTGAACACGCCCCTTGTTTCCGCGATAATGCAATCGGTATCGGGAGTGAAGATGGGAGAGGCGCTTGCCCGTGAAGGCGGCATTGCATTCATCTACGGTTCACAGTCCGTTGAAGATGAGGCGGAGATGGTAAGAAAGGTCAAAAGGAGCAAGTCCGGATTTGTCGAATCCGATTCAAACCTGACTCCTGATTCAACGCTGAATGACGTCATTGAACTGTCCGCGGCCACTGGGCACTCAACCATCGCAGTCACTGATGACGGAACCGGAACAGGGTGTCTTCTCGGAGTCGTAACCAGCCGTGACTACCGCATTTCCCGCATGGACGGAAGTGAGAAGGTCAGCACATTCATGACTCCTTTTGAAAAACTTGTCTACGGGAAGGAAGGCATCACGCTCAGTGAAGCCAATGACATGATCTGGGAGCACAAACTCAACCAGCTTCCCATCATCACATCGGACGGTCACCTTTCATCATTCGTCTTCAGAAAGGACTACTCGGAGCATAAGGCAAACCCAAACGAGAACCTTGATTCAAAGAAGAGATACATTGTGGGTGCAGGTATAAATACAAGGGACTACATGGAAAGGGTCCCAGCCCTCATCGAGGCAGGTGCGGACTGCCTCTGCATCGACTCATCAGAAGGCTACTCTGCCTGGCAGAAGAATACGCTGAAGTGGATCAGGGACAACTACGGCGACAGCGTTAAGGTAGGTGCCGGTAACGTCGTTGATGCCGAAGGCTTCCGCTTCCTGGCAGAGTGCGGCGCCGATTTCGTCAAGATCGGTATCGGTGGAGGATCCATATGCATAACGCGTGAAACAAAGGGTATCGGACGCGGTCAGGCAAGCGCGGTCATCGACGTGGCCAGAGCAAGGGATGAGTACTTTAAGGAAACAGGAGTATACGTTCCAATCTGCTCCGACGGAGGAATCGTCTATGACTACCACATGACGCTTGCCCTTGCAATGGGTGCCGACTTCCTGATGCTTGGCCGCTACTTCGCACGCTTTGACGAATCCCCGTCCAATAAGGTGAACGTCAACGGAGTGTACATGAAGGAGTACTGGGGTGAAGGCTCCTTCAGGGCCAGGAACTGGCAGCGCTACGACATGGGAGGAAAGAAAAAACTCTCCTTTGCCGAGGGCGTTGACTCCTACGTTCCCTATGCGGGTCCGCTTCACGACAACATTGAGGTAACGACTTCAAAGATAAAGTCGACGATGTGCAACTGCGGTGCTCTGAACCTTGAGGAATTCCGGGAAAAGGCGAAGCTCACGGTCATCTCCCCGACCTCGATCGTCGAAGGCGGTGCCCACGACGTACTGCTTAAGGACAGGTCGGAGGTAAAATAAATTTCACACACGGTCACATGATTTTTTTACCTGTGACCGTTTTTTTTATTTAACCGAAGGTACGGATTTGGTATTCTGAAACAAAGGAGACATTAACTTTATGAAGATCGGTATTCTTACGGCCGGCGGCGACTGCCCGGGCCTTAATGCGGTAATCAGGGGATTCGCGAAATACGTTTACAATCAGATTCCGAATGCGGAAATCATCGGTATCCAGGACGGTTACAGGGGCCTGATCACGGGTGAAGTGACCAAGCTGAAGGAATCTGACTTCTCAGGAATCCTGAATATCGGAGGCACAATCCTCGGTACAAGCAGACAGCCCTTCAAGCAGATGAAGGTTGAAGACCAGAACGGAGAGTCCAGACTCGACCAGATGGTGAAAAATTACAAAAAGAACAAGTTTGACCTGCTGGTCACGCTGGGAGGTGCAGGCACGCACAAGACCGCGTCCCTTCTTGCGGATGCGGGCTGCAACGTCATCGGACTTCCCAAGACGATTGACAACGATATCTGGGGAACCGACGTCACCTTCGGTTTCCACTCGGCACTGGACATTGACACAGAGTGCATCGACCGCATCCACACCACTGCGGCAAGCCACGGACGCACGATGCTCATCGAGATCATGGGAAACAAGGTCGGCTGGCTTACGCTTTATGCAGGAATCGCAGGAGGTGCGGACATAATCCTCATTCCTGAAATCCCGTATGATCCCGATGAAGTTTGCCAGATGGTAACAAAGCGTTATGAAAGCGGAAAGGCATTCACCATCATTGCAATCGCGGAAGGCGCTATGAGCAGGAAGGAAGCCCAGATGAAGAAATCCGAGCGTCTTGAAGCCCGCGGAGGTGAAGCAACCGCCACGAACATCCTTGCCCGCTACATCCAGGAAAAGGCAGGTGTTGAGACGAGGACCGTCGTTCCGGGCCATATTCAGAGAGGCGGAAGCCCCTCACCCTATGACAGGCTTCTCAGCACGGAGCTCGGTTCCTATGCCGGAAAGCTCGTGCAGGAAGGAAACTTCGGCAAGACGGTTGCGATCATCAACAACCAGATCACATACAACCGTTTAAGTGACATCGCAGGAAAGACCAAGTACGTCGATGAGGACAACCAGATGATCAAGATCGGACGCTCCATCGGCATTTCCTTCGGCGACGGAAAGAAATTCAAAGGTATTTAATGAGAAAAGTAGCCATAATAGACTTCTCATCATCCTCAGTCTCCCTCCTGATCGCAAAGGTGGAGGGAGCCGTGATGGAAAGCATCACCCACACAAGAACACCCCTTTCATTTGCCAGCACGATCTATCAGGACAGGGAACTGACCGAAATAGAGGTGCTGGAAACGGAGGACATCACTGAAAGCTTCATCGAGCTTTCCAAAAAGGAGGGGGTATCAACCCTCTATGCGATCGCATCGGCAAACCTTTCAGGGATCAGGGGTATGGATGCAATCCTGGACAGGATTGCCGCAAAAACGGGTCTTACCATATACCGCCTGGACATTGCAGCGGAAGCGGAAGCCCGTTTGATCGCGAATGAACGGTACAACATACTTCCCCGCACGGTACTTGTCGACTTCGGCTCGGCAACCCTGAAGCTATACAGTTTCTCAAACTATCTCTCCACGGTACCGCTCGGCCCCTTAACGATCTCACAGGATTACGTGAGCGAGGTCATTCCCTCACCTGCCGAGGCAAAGAACATCAAGCTGAGGATAAGGGAAGCTCTCGATGAAGCGGACCTTCCCGAAGCAGGATTCTTTGAGAACGCGGTCCTTGCAGGAGTATATGCCTGGGCGATCTACCAGCTCTATGCCGAGTACTTCGAACTTGAGCACAACCACGGGGAGATGATAATCCAGTACAAAAAGCTCAGGAAACTGTGCAAGTACCTGATAAAGTCGGAAGGACGTTCGATGCTCATCTTAAAGAACGCGCCTGAACTGATGAAACAGGTCGTTCCAGCAACGATTCTTGCAAAAGAGCTGTTGAAACGTTTCGGCGTGACGAATATAGTGATTTCGGATCTGGGCGTAAAGGAAGGTATACTGAAAAGTATAGTCCAGGGTAAGAGAGAACAGAAGGGACTGTCACTGGAGGAGTGATAAAAATGAACGACGCTGTTTCCAAATGCATAAACGGCATCTTTATCAACCGCGAGTATTCCTGGCTTCAGTTCGATAAACGCGTCCTCGATCAGGCAATGGACCTGACGAACCCACTGCTGGAAAGATGCAAATTCCTTTCCATCTTCACATCCAACCTGGATGAATTCATTCAGGTGCGACTCGGTTCACTTGTGAATCAGTCAAAGGATGCTCCCGCTGAGGAAGAAAACAAGACACGAATGACTGCAAAAGAGCAGATTACCGCCATAAATGCGATTCTTCCCGGGCTGTACAAGGCAAGCAGCGAGACATTCCGCTTCTTAAAGGGTGAGCTCTACGACAGGGGCGTGAACCTTCTGAAGGGTAAGGACCTTTCGGAAAAGCAGCGCATTGCCGCGGAAGAAGCATTCATGACACAGGCCCTTCCCAGGGTCAGCCCCGTCGTGCTCGATGCAAAGCACCCGATGTTCAAATTCGAGAATCTGAAGACATACCTCCTGGTCAGGCTTGAAAGGAAGGGAAGAATACTTTACGGTGTCGCGAAGCTCCACTCCACCACTCCCCGCCTGTTCCGTCTGTCAGGCGGCAAAAAGGCCCATCTCATAACTGCAGAGGACCTTCTCCTGCTCTTTGCGGAAAAAGTTTTCCCCGGATTCACGATAAAGGAAAGAGTGCTTATCAGGGTGACGAGAAACGCTGATTTCGACGCATTCTCAAAGGATGCGGATGATGAGTACGACGACGACTTCTCACGCCTCATCCAGACCAAAGTG
>JBJEWN010000088.1:0-4633 GCA_051885075.1 Bullifex sp. | reverse complement strand
GAAGCTTATCAGACGTGCTGAAACATATGATGATTACGTGAAGACACTGCGATTTGAAGGAGCTGAAGTTGAAGTCTGAGTACAGGACAAGGGTTTATTTTTCAGATACCGATGCAGGTGGCATCGTCTATCATGCACGCTACCTTGATTTCGCTGAACATGCCAGGACCGAAGCCCTCAGAAGCGTCTATTCAAAGGGGCAGTCTGAGCTGCTGGAAGGAAATCTCGGCTTTGTCGTGAAGAGCATAAACATCTCTTACGAGAAGCCCGGATTTCTGGATGACCTTCTTTCCGTTGAAACCTCGCTGAAGGAAGCAAAGCGGTTTTCCGCTGTTTTCCTTCAGGAAGTGAAACGGGGAGAGGATACTTTGGCTGTACTGGAAGTGAAGGTTGCAGCGATTGACCTTGAAAAAAAGCGTCCCGTCCCCATTCCTGAGGAAATAATAAGTGCTCTCAGTCCCTGATGACGGGGAGATCTGAAAAACGTGTGGTGTAAGCAGGGCTTTTCAGCTCTGCTTTTGTCATTTCTGCCTTGGTAAGGGAATTGTTTCTCAGCGTCGTCAGGGTACATTTTCCGTATTTCCTGTTTGTCTCGGCAACCACGGAGGAAAGACGCTGATGTCTTTCATCAGCTTCCCTGTAATCGTGAAAGAGGTCGTACTGCCGCTCACCCTTTCCGGTGATGTCAAGCGCAAACACCCTGGAGCCTTTGTATGTTCCTTCCCTCCAGCATGATGAAAGGGCTGCTTCAGCCGCTTTGGCAAAGGTTGGCAGGTAATTGGTGGGATGGGGAAGGCGGATGCTCACGAACGGACTGTAGAAGTCAGGGCGGAAGCGGGACGTGAATACCGAAACCGCGATCCTTCCTGCTTCCAGCCCATTTGCTTCCAGTTTCTCCGAAAGCGTCTGACAGTGGCAGATCAGTGTCCTTAAGAGCCTGTCATACTCCATGATGGGTTCTCCGAAAGTGATTCCGGATGCAAAGGAGGCATTCCTGATGCTTTCAGTGTGAGCGTTCTCACCTCTGAGCTCCAGGGCTGTCCTGAGTCCCGTAACGGTGAACTCCTTCACTATTTTATCATCATCAAGATCACGGAATGCTGCAGCCGTGTATACTCCCTTTTTCTTCAGTTTTTCCGCACTTCTCCATCCGATACCCCAGACTTCCTCAACCGGTGTGTTTTTCAGGACTTCATCCTCATCCTGTTCATTCAGGGTGAAAGCACCGTCATGGCGCTTCTTCGCAACATGATTCGCCACCTTGGCAAGCGTCATGGTCCGTCCCAGTCCAACAGATACCGGGATCCCGCTTTCCATCGTTATTTCCTTCCTTATCTCGTCCGGTCCGACCGTTCCCGGAGTGAAGAATGCTTCATCGATGGAGTATGGCATGACTTCGGCGGTCTTAATGGCCAGGAGAGCCATTACCCTGTCTGAGAGGGATGCGTAGAGCGGGTAGTTGGATGAGAAGGCGACCACTCCTTTACGCTCTGCCATATCCTTTACCTCAAACCAGTTGTCTCCTCTCCTTATTCCCCTGTCCTTAGCTTCCCTGTTGGCCGTGACGACACACCCGTCATTATTTGAAAGCACCACGATTCCCTTTCCCTTCAGATCAGGACGGAAGAGGGCTTCGCAGGATGCGTAGAAGCTGTTGCAGTCACAGAGGCCGATCACAGTTTCCTCACCACCGCCGTCACGACGCCGAAGATCATGAGTTCCTCACCGTCAGCCGGAATTATGTCGGGAAAGTCCGGATTCTCCGGATGGAGCATTACCCTGGGGTGGGTAATAAGCCGCTTCAGCGTGAATGAACCGTTTACTGATGCAACCACAAGCGCTCCGTGGACCGGCTGTTTTGCCCTGTCCACAACGATGATGTCATTTGGAAAAATGCCTGCACCGGTCATCGATACCCCTCGGGCACGCAATGCGTATACACTCGGGCGTCTGACGTCCAGATATTCATTGAAATCAAGGGAGTCTTCCCTGTAGTCCGCGGCAGGGGATGGAAAGCCGCATATTATCACGGGAACTTCACTTAACATTTTCTTCACCTCTTAAACTGATGTTACTTCAGCAGGCTGAATGAAATAAAGAGGATGATGAAAAAGCGTTAAAAGTTATTTTCTTATAATATTGATAGATAAATGAAACAGGCCGGAAAATTCCTCTCCGGCCCGATCTTACGTAAGCTTTTTTCAGAAGGTGTAGCTGATTTTTGCGCTCAGCTGAAAGTCGCCTTGAGTCCCCCCGTCGGAGCGGTTTCCGGCATTAAAGACGGTTATTTGCCTGAGTGATGCATCCAGACTGAGATGTTCAGTCACACTGTATCCGCCCTGAAGGGTAAAGATTAAGAAGTGTGATACCGCATTCCTCGTATCCGATCCTGTGAGATATGACTCTCCCGGATTGGACGAAGGTGCCCTGTATATGTCACCTGTCTTCCATCTTGTGTATTTGTCCTTCACTCCGTTTGCCATGTAGGTAAAGTCGAACATGATGTCATAGCCGCTCTTTGCTTTGAACTGCGTATTCCAGTTGATGGCAATGATGTCATTCCCGTAGCGGTAACCGAGGAACATCAGCTCGTAGTTGGCCAGATGAATTTCCGTCGAAGGACTGTTTATGAAATCAGGGAATGCGACTATTGCATTTATGCCGTAACCGTCACTGTTTCTTGATCCGTCATCCCTTATGTAGAGGTATGGATCGGTGTAGACTCCCTCAATTGATGAGTGAATGATTCCCTTATCCAGTATCCATGAGGTTTTTGCACCAAGCTGGAAACCCATTGCAGGAGGCGGAACGTCAGGATCACTGAACTCGGTTGGGAAGTTGAACTCATCTATGAGCAGGACTCCGTAAATGCTCAGGTGGTCAGCTGCGGCATACTCAAGCTCAAGGGAAAGCATTGAGTTTGCATTGTGCCTTATGTAGTAGTTATGGAAGAGAGCCAATGGCGAGAGAACGCTCAGGTCAAAAGCTCCGGTATCGGTCTGGTAGATTATGGATTCGGTGAGTGCTCCCGTGAACCGCCCAGTGAAATACTCGGCTCTGTGGGCGATGAAGGCTTTTGTTCCTGTTCTTTCCTTATCCTGATCGAAGAAAAGGTCAATGTAATCAATAAATCTGTCCTCGCCGACTTTTACGCTGTATGTGTAATTTTGGGGATGGATGAATGATGAGACGGAGAATGTGTATTTGAAGTGGTCGGTGAAAGCCACGAAACGTGCATTGTTATGGTATGGAAGCTGGTCGCCTACGAGAAGATTGCCGCTTACACCCGGTCCCCATGAGAGTTTTTCCCTTCCGATAGAGAAATACCAGTTATCGCTTCCTGCGGCAATGATTGCCCTGTAGGGGAAGTTCATGTTGAAGTCGATGAGCACTGAGGGGGGAAGAAAGAGTATGTCCGTCCTCCATGTCAGGGGGTTGAAAGTCATCTCCTCTCCCTGCACGATGGGGTTCATCTGAGCCTGAATTGTCCTGTTGAGACTCATCTGAAGCTCTGAATACATGTATATGTTTTTTCCGATCGTGATCGAGTAGGGAATGAAGACCATGGGTGCCTGATAGTTGGGATCCCCGGCACGGCCGAAACCTCCCACCCAGTCGTAGTCCGTGAAGGCGGATGCATTGGTGTGCACTGTTCCTTCAATGTTCACGGAAAGTCCCGGATCAAGGGAAACAGAGGTGGACCTCCCTTCGGAAAGTTCTTCATAAAGCCCGTCATATAGCACTTTTCCGCTCTGATCCAGTCTGTTCCTGTCAATTGCCTTAAGCATCGATAAAAGCTCTGCCTGACTCCATGGGCCTGACGAGGAGGGGGTATGAACCCCTGCTGAAATCGCCAGATCCCTGACTGCTGATGCGGTATCTGAGTGAACATGATAAATCTTCTGCATGTTCACTTCCGCTGCAAGCGGGAGGAGCAGGCATAAGAGCAGCATGATGCTAACGGCTCTTTTCACTTTCGTGCTTCCTTATTTCGTCCGCAAACATTTCTTCCATCTGCAGGACACAGTTTTCAAGTGCATATTTTTCAGCATGCTCCGCATACTTCTTTTCCATCGTCCTGCGTTCATCCTCATGCTCCATCCAGTAGTCAATCTTTTCTGCAAGGTCATTGCTGTCACCTGCCCTGAAAAGGCTCCTGCCGTCCAGTGCGAACTGGGGAGTCGCGGAACGTTTACTGTCTGATATGATCGGTACAAGACCTGATGCAAAAGCTTCCATGCAGCTCATTGCCTCTATCTCCGCATCGGAGGCATGGACATAGAGATCGGTCTTTCCGAAGAGGGAAATAAGCTGGTCTTTTGTTAAAAAGCGCATGATGATCGGATTGGTAAGTCCCTCGGCACGCTTTCTGTATTCAGCCTCCACAGGGCCCTGACCTGCCAGGAAGAGCTGGATGTCTTTCTCATGTTTTGATTTTTTAACGGCATCTATGATGAGATCCTGTCTCTTTTCATGTGAAAACCTTCCGCTCATCACGATTACGAACTTTCCCTTAAGCTCATCACTCTTTTCTTCCTTATGGTAGACGAAGGCAGGATCGATGCCGTTTGAGATCACCCGGAGTTCTGCTTTGTAATGGTGTTTCACAAGCTGGTCCGCTATCATGCGGCTG
>JBJEWN010000087.1:0-4669 GCA_051885075.1 Bullifex sp. | reverse complement strand
CTTGATGCCCACGAACACTTCTGAAAAGAAAGGATTGAGAATGCTCTCATGATCTGAAAGAAACAGCCCCGCTATCCTCACTTCCCTGTCGCTTGCATGTATCTTCAGCTTCTTTTCCCTGAAGTACCCAAGTTCCGATGCCGTCCTGATGACAAGCTGCTCCGTTTCCTTTCTGATCTTCCTGGTTCTGTCCCCCGACAGTACCCGGGATATGGTGGAAATTCCAACCCCGCATGAATCGGAAATGTCTTTCAGTGTGATCATTACCCATATTTTTGGATGCTACAATCCAAACTCCCTTGGAAAAATTATATCACTGTTTGGGGGATAAGCAAAGAAAATCTTTACAATATCATACTTTAAAAAAACTACATCAATCCAACAAGCTCATCGTAAGAGGACACAAACACATCCGCATATCTTTCAATCTCATCGAAAACATGTGCTGAGTGTTCCTCCCTCACCCCGACAGAGCGCATTCCGAGAGCCCTGGCATTCTCAATGGCATAAAGCGAGTCCTCAAAGAGCACGATGTCAGCGATGTTCTTTCCATAGAGGGATGCGATGTATTCAAAGCCCGCCCGCTCACCCTTGTGGTAACCGAGTTCGCGGCATGTGAAGAAATGATCAAAGTAGTTTTCAAGTGAGAATTTGCTGATGATCACATCAAGGAATTCGCGCTCGTTGGCAGTGTAGATGCATGCAGGAACCTTCTGTTCCTTCAGCATCATGAGAAAGTTTTCACACCCTTCCTTCAGACATTTCACCGTTTTATACTCTTCAAGCACCTCACGGGCAAGATCATCTTCAGCTTTCTCAGGATCATCACAGAAAGAATACTTATCATTGAGAAACGGAAGTGACTGACTCATCATATGTGAGAAAATGTATGTCCTGTCCTCACTGTCAGGATTTATTCCCTTATGCTCCAGATATCTCAGGGGAGCATTCCGCCAGAAACCAAGGGTATCGACGATAGTGCCGTCCATGTCGAATACACAGACGGAGGACTCACTTATCAGCACAGGACACCTCCTTCACGAAGTGATATTCATCATAGTCACAAAATGCGGGTGAAACGGTAAATTCCTTCCTGAAACCCATTTTCTCATAAAAACCGGGTGCCTGGAACGAATAGGTCATGAGCCTGATGCGCCTGGCGCCCTTACTCGCGGCAATTCTTTCCGCTTCATGAATCAGCTCACGTCCCACACCATTTCCCCTGAAGGATGGATCAACGGCAAGATAATCAATATAAAGAGTATCGAAGTCCCTGCATGCGGCAAGGCCTCCCCTGAAGACACCGTCTTCCTCATCGATTATGTTTATATCCTCACTGTCAGTGAAAAAAGCCCTGTTATACTCCCTTAAGTGCGATCTTATCAGATCCGCACTCTCATCCCTGTCATCGATTCTTATCATGAATGTGATGTTAACAGCAAAAGATGGTAAAGTCATCAGGAACCGATCCTATTTACAAATCAGGTAGGTTTTTGTATTTTCTAAGGGAAATGAGCGAACATCTCTGGCAGCTGGTCTGCGATTCCTTCCTGCGCATCCTCATCCCGGGTCTTACGGTCACGATCCCTCTGACCGTCATCTCCTTTTCCATTGCCCTCGTCATCGCAACGGCCGTTGCAATCGTCCAGGTCAGGGGAATAAGGATACTCCGTCAGGCAGCAAGGCTCTATATCTGGATAATAAGGGGTACTCCCCTCCTCGTTCAGCTCTTCGTTGTGTTCTACGGACTTCCCGCATTCGGAATAGTAATAGACCCGTTTCCTGCCGCAGTCATCGTATTTTCCGTAAACGAAGGCGCATATGCCGCAGAGATCATAAGGGCCGCGATCGAAGCCATTGACAAAGGACAGCTGGAAGCAGGTCAGTGCCTCGGACTTTCATACATTCAGACGATGCGGTACATCGTCCTTCCCCAGGCATTCAGGATCGCATTCCCTTCCCTTTCCAACTCCCTCATCGCAATGGTGAAGGACACATCCCTTGCCGCCAACATCACGGTATGCGAGATGTTCATGAAAACCCAGCAGATAGTGGCCCGTACCTATGAGGCACTGACATTGTACCTGCTGGTAGGCTTCATCTATCTCATGTTCTGCACCGTTCTGACACGTCTGCAGGCATACGGCGAGAAAAAACTGAGAATTCAAAACTGAGAGGTTAAAAATGAAAAAAACACTTCTTCTTATACTCATTGCAGCTCTTATGCTCACATCCTGCGCGAAGAAGCAGGAAGTGACCGGTGACCATCTTGCACGCATAAAGTCACAGGGCGAGATCGTGGTTGCCATGGAAGGCACCTGGGCTCCCTGGACCTACCATGACGAAAAGGATGCGCTTGTAGGCTATGACGTTGAGGTTGCATCTGCAATTGCTGAAAAACTCGGTGTAAAGGCAACATTCGTCGAAGGCGAATGGGATGGACTCTTTGCAGGTCTTGATGCCGCACGCTACGACATAGTGGTCAACGGCGTTGACATCACAGAGGAACGCAGCCGCAAGTATGCATTCACCACTCCGTATGCATACAACAAGACTGCAGTCATCGTCTCATCCGACAGGAATGACATAAACAGCTTTGAGGACCTGAATGGAAAGAAGACAGCAAATACCATCAGCTCCACATATGCTGAAGTTGCCGAAAGCTACGGTGCTGACGTAACAGGCGTCGATGACCTCAACCAGACATTCCAGCTTCTCATGACAGGAAGGATCGATGCGACACTGAATGCCGAGATGACCTACTACGATTACATGAAGGCCCATCCCGATGCAAAGATCAAGATTGCAGCCCTCAGCAAGGATGCAACCCATGTAGCCATTCCCGTAGCCAAAGGTGAGGACAGCGAAACACTGGTTGCCGCGATCAACAAGGCTCTGGAAGAGCTGAAGGCTGACGGAACGCTGAAAAAGCTTTCCGAAAAGTACTTCGGAACGGATATAACAGCACTATGATTAATAAGACCGGTGAAAAAAGCTCACCGGTCTTTTTTTCACGCATGCTTTCTGAAGCACTCTTCCACCCTGTCACTGATGGACAGGAACACTTCAGCGATCACAGGATCAAAATCACTTCCGGATCCATCCGCTATTATCTTAAAGCACGTATCAAGGGGAAGCGCATCACGGTAGCACCTCTTCTCACTCACTGCATCAAAGACATCGGAGACTGCCATTATCCTGGCGCATAAAGGTATTTCCTCACCTGAAAGTCCCTTTGGGTACCCCTTCCCGTTCCACTTCTCATGGTGGTAAAGGGCAATGTCATGACTTATACGGCATATCTCAGGACTCTGGGTTTTGGAAAAGTTCTCATCAATGATCCTTGCACCGATGGTGGTATGGGTCTTTATTACATCAAACTCCTCTGTCGTGAGTCTTCCGGGCTTTTTAAGTACACTGTCAGGTATTGCTACTTTTCCGATATCATGCATCGGAGCAGAAAGTGAAAGATCCCTGATATAGTCACTGGTAAGAACATCACCATGATATCCCCTTTTCTTCAGTTCCTCCGCAAGCAGTCTCACATATGCCGTGGTTCTCTTGATATGTCCACCCGTACCCTCATCACGGTTTTCAACCAGGTTCGCAAATGCATACACCATCTCCTCATGCACGATTCCCAGTTCCTTCAGGGCAGGTTCCTCATGATTTAAGAAACATGAAAGGATTATGAGCAGAACACCGATGCTGGTGATGAGAACTTCCGGGAAGATCATCTGCACGAGTGAAACAAGCGAAAGTGCGATGAGTGCTGAAAGGATAAGGAAACGCTTTCTCTCATCAGTTCCCTTCCATCCACGGAAAAGTATCACGCACGTCACAAATACATAAATGGCGGCAAGCCCGTAACAGGTGTACACCGATGTACCCATTGAGTAGCAGGTGAATTTCCCCTGAATGTACTCAAGATCATGGCTGAACCCGATTACCATTAAAAGGTTAAGTGCATATGAGACGTAAAGTACCGCCTTCCTCTTTCCCGGAGGAGGCATGGTATCGGTAAGCTCCATGACATAGAGCATCAGGATAAAGAGAAATGTGTCGATCAGGATGAAGAACAGGATATGAAGCGCAAGATTAAGCCAGGAAGCAACCGTATCCGTATGATTGACAGTATATGCAGTGACGGCATCAAGGAGGATTTCCGCAATTCCCGCAAACAGCAGGGAGTCGAACAGGGACCATTTCCTCTCCACACCCTTTATCGTGAACTTCCTGTTGTAAATCAGCACAAGGTAAAACGCAACAGCCAGCACTCCTATCTGAAGCTTCATGATACCCTCCATGAGAGAACATGATAACAGGCAGTGAAGACAATACTCAATAGACTACCGGAAGGTAGCAAATGCATTTTGAGCATCACAGGTCAAACATACCCTGATTCATCTGATATCATTTTCCGAATACCTTTACTTCGGTATCCGCAGAACAGAGTTTCACTATTGCATTCTGCACCATTTCCTGTACGGATATTCTGAAGTATGGATAATGTTCTTTATTCCATCATATGACACCGGAATGCTGACAATCCTGGGGTAAAGAAAAAACATGAAATTCAGCAAATTTGTGAGCAAATTGACATGCTTAAAAAATAAATAGCTGTGCTATAAAAAATTAACACAGCTATTCGATTGCCGCCTCCAGGAAT
>JBJEWN010000086.1:0-4672 GCA_051885075.1 Bullifex sp. | reverse complement strand
TTGATGCTTGCTCAACAGGCATCGTGTCCAAAAATGGTATGACTTCATAGCTAAAGATATTTACTATATCATTACGATACATAATAATACCTCTTGTTTGCCCTCTTGTGTTCCCATGACTTATTCCGCCATCTCTGTGTTTAATACTTGACGTTATTGAATCTACAAAAACTGGTATTATCCCTTGCCGTAAAAGTCTTATCTGTGCAGGCCAATCTTCAACGAGCCTATAATTTGATAGGTCTCCTATATAATTCAATAAATCCTTTTTATAGAAATAGCTAGCAGGTAAAAATACTCTGTGACAGCATTCTGAAAATAATTCTTCTGCTGATGCCTTTTTTATGAATTCTTGCTCTTTAGGAGTAATAAATGATCCTATTTGTTCTGTTAGAGTTTGATTCCATAATTGCGTTTCAGCAACAAACCATAACTTGTTTTCATTTTCTCTAGTAGCATTATAAAACTTTGTTATAATGGTATTATCAAATAGCACATCATCTGCAGCAATGTTGAACAGATATTCTCCTCTTGCTTTTTTATGAAGATTTGACAGGTTTTTTACAGTCCCTTTGTTGGTGCCATTAATAATTAATTGTGTGGGACGTTTTTTCTCTTGTATATCAATCCATTTTACCAGTTGTTCTTTATCAAAGTTTGTTGAAGCATCATCGCCAATCAGCACTTCAATATTGGGATAATCCTGGTTGAATATCGATTCCAACACATTAGGTAAATATTTAGTATTATTGTATGAAACGACCAATATACTAACTAATGGTTTTTCTGAACACATTTTAGTCCTCTATTATAAACAGGTAAGTGATACAGATTATATCTGACAATTATTAATTGTAATAGCTTAAATAATAACAACGCTTGATAGATTATTTACATGATAAGTATCTTGTCAGAGCATTTCTCCAGTCAGGAAGGGGCGTGAATCCGTTTTTTGTGAGTTTTGATTTATCCAGTCTGCTGTTGAATGGTCTTCTGGCTTTTGAGAGGCCGTACTCTGCTGTTGTTACCGGGATTACTTTTGTATCAAGGCCGTACTGTCTGTAGATTTCTTTGCAGAACTCATACCAGGAGATATATCCGCCTTCGTTGGTCGCATGATAGTAACCGTACTTATCACTTTCACACATATCGACGAGAAGACGTGATAGATCAGAAGTGTAGGTGGGAGTTCCCACCTGGTCTTTGACAACTTTTACCTCATTAAGCGTTTTCCCTAATTCTAACATGGTTCTTATAAAGTTCTTCCCGTTAAGACCAAACATCCAGGCGATACGGACGATGAAATACTTTTCAAGAATTGAGGATACTGCAAGCTCGCCTTCCAGTTTTGTCTGACCGTAGACGTTGAGAGGTTTGTATGTTTTGCAGTCAGGATCCCAGGGAGTCGTTCCTTCACCGTCAAAGACATAGTCTGTTGAAAGATAAAGCATTTTGCAGTCAATTGTCTTACATGCTTCGGCTATGAACTTTGTTCCATCTGCATTGACGCGTCTCACCAGTGCTTCATTATCCTCCGCAGCATCAACCGCCGTCCAGGCTGCACAGTGGATTACTGCATCAGGCCTTTGGGTAGTGATGGTTTTCATAACTGCTTCCCTGTCCGTAATGTCCAGTGAAACATATGGAGCATATGTAACCTCTGTTCCGTCATTCACACCTTCATAGTGTTGTGCCAGATCAGAGCCTGTTCCGCTGTGTCCTCTTTTGATCAGCTTGTTCATGACATCATGGCCGAGCTGACCGTTTACTCCGGTAACAAAGAACTTCATACTTTTGCCTTATACATATCGTCGTAGTACTTCTGGTAAGCACCGGAAGTTACATGTTCCATCCACTCCTCGTTATTAAGGTACCAGTCAATCGTAAGTACGATACCTTTCTCAAACGGGGTCTCCGGATACCAGCCAAGATCATTTTTAATCTTCTCAGGATCAATGCCGTAACGCCTGTCATGTCCGAGCCTGTCCTCAACGTGCTTTATAAGTGATTCACTTATCGCTTCATCGTTAAGACGGTCATGGAGCTGGCTGATGATTGTCCTGACGATGAAGATGTTAGGTCTCTCGTTGTGACCGCCAACGTTGTAAACTTCACCGACTTTTCCGCCGTTGCATACCATGTCTATTGCCTTACAGTGATCCTCAACATAGAGCCAGTCCCTTATCTGCATTCCGTCTCCATAGACTGGGAGCTGTTTATGGTGCTTCACGTTGTTGATCATCAGAGGTATCAGTTTCTCAGGGAACTGGTAAGGGCCATAGTTGTTGGAACATCTTGTGATGTTCACGGGCATGCCGTATGTATCATGGAATGCCATGACGAACATATCGGCTGATGCTTTGGATGAAGAGTAGGGTGAGTGGGGGCATAGAGGAGTGGTCTCTGTGAAATAGCCTTCAGGACCAAGTGCACCGTATACTTCATCAGTTGAAACCTGCAGGTATTTCTTTCCTTCCTTCCATGTTTTTGTCTTACTGTCATACCAGGCTTCCTTTGCTCTCTGAAGCAGGTTTACGGTTCCAAGCACATTGGACTGGACGAATATCTCAGGATTCCTGATCGACCTGTCCACGTGGGACTCTGCCGCAAAGTTGATGACGTAATCAAAGTTGTACTTTGCGAAAAGGTCGGTTACGAGCTTTTCGTCACAGATGTCACCCTGAACGAATACATGCCTCTTGTCACCTTCAACACTTTTCAGGTTCTCAAGATTGCCTGCATAGGTCAGTTTGTCCAGGTTTACAAGAAGTATGTCGTCATACTTCTTAAGCATGTAGTGAACGAAGTTTGAGCCTATGAATCCGGCACACCCTGTTATAAGATATTTTTTCATCAGTTACTTTCCCTCATATACAAAGTCTGCATCGCAGTCTTCAAGTAATGGTGCTGCAGTATCCTTTTCTGATAACACCGGTGTGATACCATTCAGCAGTCCGCCCCAGTCCACTGCTATCGTGGGGTCATCATACCTGATGCCACCTTCGCTTGCTTTGCAGTAAAGATTGTCACACTTGTACTGGAATTCCACATTATCGGTAAGTGTCAGAAACCCATGTGCCATTCCCCTTGGAATGAAGAACATTCTCTTGTTCTCTTCACTTAATGTGCATGCGGTCCACTTGCCATATGTGGGGGAGCCTTTTCTTAAATCCACTGCGACATCGATGACACAGCCCCTGGTGCATCGCACGAGCTTTGCCTGTGCGTGTTCACCCTTCTGGTAGTGCAGTCCCCTTAATGTTCCTTTCACTGCGGAAAAGGACATGTTGTCCTGCACGAATACGTTATCAATGCCAAGCTCATGGAATTTCGCTTCGTTATACGTTTCCATGAACCAGCCCCTTTCATCACCGAAGCAGTCAGGTTCGATGATGCATACTCCTTCTATTTCAGTATCAATCCTTTTCATCATTCCTTTCCTTCAGCAACTGCTTTAAGGTGTATGCCATACGGTGACTTACCGTACTTTTCCGCACTGTTAAGCAGTTCCTTATCTGTAATCCAGCCATTCCTGAATGCAATCTCTTCCGGAGCCGAGATTACTATGTTCTGTCTTTTTGAAATAAGCTGGACATACTGTCCTGCTTCAAGCAGGGAATCCATTGTGCCTGTATCAAGCCAGGCGTAGCCTCTTCCGAGAAGCTCGACATCAAGTCTTCCCTGCTTTAGGTACATGTCATTAAGCGTTGTTATCTCAAGTGCACCCCTGGCACTGGGTTTTACTTTATCAGCCATGTCACTGACACCTTTGGGATAGAAGTAAAGACCTGTGATGCAGTAATTGGACTTTGGTTTCTTCGGCTTCTCCTCAACTGAGAGCACATGACCATCCTTATCAAACTCAACGATGCCGAATCTTTCGGGGTCATTGACGTGGTAGCCGAAGATGGTAGCCCTGTCATTTGATTCCGCATTTTCAAGTGCTTTCTTCAGAACTGCAGAAAAACCGTTTCCGTAGAATATGTTGTCCCCGAGGATCATGGCACAGGAATCATCCCCGATGAAATCACGGCCGAGGATGAATGCCTGGGCAAGCCCGTCCGGGCTTGGCTGTACGCAGTAGGAGAGTGATACCCCATACTCACTTCCGTTACCCAAAAGGTTTTCAAACCTAGGTGTGTCCGTGGGTGTGGAAATGATGAGTATTTCCTTTATCCCTGCCAGCATCAGTGTGGACAATGGATAGCAGATCATCGGTTTGTCATAGACAGGTAACAGCTGTTTGCTGGTTACCATTGTAAGCGGATAAAGTCTTGTACCCGCGCCGCCTGCAAGAATGATTCCTTTCATTGCATTCATCTCCTCTCACCGGAAGATAAGCATAAACTATTACGTAACGTAATAGTCAAGCTTTATGTGTAATGAAAAGACATGCCTCCTTCGTGATGTCAAATGAACCGTTCCTGAACTTTGAAACCATGAGACGTCTGAATGCAGCCAGATCTTTTGATATGTACTCGTTCTGGTTGCCATGACAGGAGAGGATGTAGTTCAGAAGATCATCAGGATCGGTAACGGAGAGTGAATCACTGAACTTAATGGTTTCAACTGTTCTGAAATGCTTTGACAGTATATCCTCCCCGTTCTCAAGTCCGAATACTTCATAAAGTGAAACGCTTGAAAGCGTGATGCGGGGATCGAATTCCTTTAC
>JBJEWN010000085.1:0-4688 GCA_051885075.1 Bullifex sp. | reverse complement strand
AGGACCTTCAACCCCTGTTGAGATCATCGGACTGTCGAACATTCCTTCCGCAGGTGATCCGTTCCAGGTAACCGAGGATGAGAAACAGGCCAGGATGGTCGGTGCCAAGAGACAGGAGCTGGAGAAGCTCGGTGCAAGCAGCAATGCAAACAAGGTCACGCTTGAGAATATCTATGATAAGATCAAGGAAGGCGAGATTCAGGACTTCAACGTCATCATCAAGGGTGATGTTCAGGGTTCAGTCGAGGCTCTTCAGGGCACTCTCACAAAGCTCAGCACTCCTGAAATCAGACTCAACGTCATCAGGGCATCCGCAGGTGCGATCATCGAAAGTGACATCACTCTTGCAGCCGCATCCAATGCACTTGTCATCGGCTTCAACGTAAGGCCTACACCCAGGGCTCAGGCTCTGGCCGAGCAGGAAAAGGTTGAGATCAAGAAGTACAACATCATCTATGATGTGGTTGACGACATCAAGGCAGCCATGGAAGGTCTTCTCTCACCTGAAATCAGGGAAGTCGACATCGGTAAGGCTGAGGTCAGGGATACATTCCGCGTACCCAAAGTCGGCGTGATCGCAGGCTGTTACATCACGGAAGGAAAGGTAGTCAGGAATGCATTCGTAAGGGTCATCCGTGACTCCATCCAGATAAACAAGGAGAACATTCATATCGCATCACTTAAGAGATTCAAGGATGATGCGAAGGAAGTTACTGCCGGATATGAATGCGGTATCGGTCTTGAGAACTTCCAGGATATCCAGATCGGAGACACCCTTGAGTTCGTACAGAAGCAGGAAATCGCAAGGAAACTGGAAGACACCATAGTATGAGCGAACACACAGGAAAAAGACTTGAAAGCAGGATTCTCGAGACGATCAGCACAATGATGGTAAGCGGGATGATCAAGAACCCTCATCTTTCACGTTTCACTTCCATCACGGAGGTGAATCTCTCCACGGATAACGCCAATGCAACGGTTTATGTCTCAACGGCAGAGGAAAAGGCTCTTGACAGAAGCGTTGCCGCCCTTAACAGCGCGGCAGGCTTCATACAGGGCCATGTGGCAAAGGTTCTTAAGACCAGAAATACTCCGCGCCTTACGTTCAAAGCTGACAGAAGCTTCATGGAGGGGGAGAAGATAAGCTCACTCATCGACAGGGCCATGGGCAGAAATGAGTGATTTCTCAATTCTCCTTCTCGATAAGGTTCCGGGGCTGACCAGCTTCAGATCCCTGAGCGATGTAAAGAAATGCCATAAGGGAAGCAAGGTCGGACATACAGGAACGCTGGACAGGTTTGCAAGCGGTCTCATGATAGTCCTGACGGGGGAAGCGACAAAGCTGACCCCCCTTTTTTCAGGTATGGACAAATCATACAGGGCAACCATCGCCCTTGGAAGTGAAACAGACACCCTCGATCCCGAGGGTGCAACAGTCCGTACTTCCGCACTTCCTTCCAGAACGGATATTGAGAATGCAATCCCCTTTTTCCTGGGAGAAATAATGCAGGTACCTCCCGTATATTCGGCAATTCACGTGAACGGAAAAAGAGCATACGAAAGAATAAGGAAAGGGGAGGAAGTCGAGATGGAAATGCGTCCTGTGACGGTTCACCGTCTCACTCTGGAATGTTTTGACGATTCTTCATGCATCGTGGATACAAGAGTCAGCAAGGGTACCTACATCAGATCCCTTGCCAGGGACCTGGCGGAAAAAGCAGGGTCCTGCGGCCATCTTACGGCACTTGACCGTTATGAAGTCGGCCCCTACAGCAGGAGTGACGTGACAGGTCTCACATCAACGATTGAGGAAAGCGAAAGGCTGCTTTCAAAAGTGTGTCCCCTTCATATTGATTTCAGCCCTGCATACAGGAAACAGCTCGTTAACGGATTTTTCGATAAGAAGGGAATCATCGGGGCACTTCCAACCGAGGACGGATACTACCGTCTCAGGATGGATGGAGCTTTCAGCGGAGTCGTGCACAAGGAGGGTGGGCGTTATACCGTAATTGCCCTGACGGAACGTGACTGAACACTCTTTTGCAAATCTCCTTCAGAGCGGGGAGCTTCATGATCGGAACATGAGTATCGCCATTGGGGTTTTCGACGGTGTTCACAACGGACACAGGGACATATTCGAAAACCTGGTGAAAAAGGCACATGAATACCAGGATACACAGTCAATGGTCATTACATTTGCCGTAAACCCGAAGATAAAGGGGATGCAGTTCACTGACACCCTCAGGTTAAGAAAAAAATATGCTGAATCTTTTAAAATAGATCACTTTACGGTGATTGACTTTTCCGAGGATTTCAGTAAGATATCAGGAAGTGAGTTCATTCGCTTGCTATGTACTATGTGCCGTGTAAAAGCAGTCATAGTCGGTGAGGACTTCAAATGCGGTGCTCCGGAAACCCAGATAACGGCAGAACAGCTGGGACGTGAGTTCGCTTCCATAGGTTTTGACGTGGATGTCGACATCCGCCCATCCGTAGTGGGCGATGACCAAATGAGAATCTCCTCCACCAGGTTAAGGGAACTGATACGAACAGGAAACATGGACTCTCTGTCCCGTGTTTCCGGGCGGCCGTATGAGCTCGACATCAGTAGTGCTGATGCAGCAGAAAAGGACGGAAGCCTTATCATGAGGAAGTCTGACTTTTCACAGATTCTTCCGCCGGAAGGCAGGTACAGGGCTGAATACGGCGGGATCCTGACGGATCTCACGATTACGCCTGATGCCGTGATTGTGGAAGAAGGCGTGAAAGGAAAGGCAGAGACTGTAAGCATATTAACCAAGGAGTTATAAAATGGTAACAAAGGAACAGAAAGCGGAAATCGTTTCAAAGTTCGGCGGTAACACTGCCAACACAGGTGATGCAAAAGTACAGGTTGCACTCCTCACGGCAAGGATCAATGACCTTCAGGGACACTTCAAGGCAAACCCCAAGGATCATGCAGGACGCCGTGGCCTGCTCAAACTTGTAGGACAGAGAAGAAGACTTCTCAAATACATCAGGAACAGGGACATCAATGAGTACAGAGACCTCATTGCAGAACTCGGACTCAGAAAATAATTCAGATAACCATAAAGCCCAGCCGACACCGGCTAGGCTTTATTAGTAAATACAAAGAACACAAAAAGAACGGATAAGGATTGAATTTATGAGTAATGTAACTTCTGTTTCCGTGAAAATCGGAGACGGTGAACTTGTCTTTGAGACAGGTAAAATCGCCAAACAGGCGAACGGAGCAGTATATGCCCACTATTCAGGAAGCGCGGTCATCGCAACGGTATGCTGCGGCGAACAGCCCTCAGAACCCATTGACTACGTTCCCGTCAGCGTTGAATACAACGAAAAATACTATGCAGCCGGTAAGATTCCCGGAGGATTTTTAAAGAGGGAAGGAAAGCCCAAGGATAAGGAAATTCTTGTTTCCCGTCTCATTGACCGTCCCATGCGCCCTCTTTTCGACAAGGCATTCGGCCGTGAAATCCAGATCGTGCCGACAGTCGTTTCCAGTGACATGGTCCACACCCCCGATATCATCGCAATCAATGCTGCATCATGTGCCGTCACAATTTCAGACATTCCATTCTATGGCCCGATCGCGGCTGTAAGGGTTGCCCTCATCGGCGATGAATATGTCATCAACCCTACATTCCAGCAGATACCGCAGGCAAAGCTGGATATCGTAGTTGCCGGAACCCATGACGGAATTACCATGGTTGAAGGCGGTGCAAAGGAAGTAAGCGAGCAGAACATGCTCGATGCAATTGCAGCGGCACAGCCCGTCATCACTGAAATCTGTGAGGCACAGATGAAGATGAGAGAGCTCTGCGGCAAGGAAAAACTTCCTCTCATGGATGTAAGCGAGGACCTCTCATGGCTTGAACCCGTCAGGGAGTTTGCCTACCCGCTTGAGAAGGAAGCATCTTTCGTTAAGGGTAAGATGAACAGGTATGCCGCTCTTGAGGAAGCCCATGCAAAGGTCAGGGCTCAGTTTTCTGACCTCATTGCCGGGGATGAAAGAAGGGAAGGACAGCTTGCCGCAATGTTCGATGACCTTGAATACAACATTCTCAGAGCATCCATTCTCAACGACGGAGTGAGAACCGACGGAAGAAAGGTAACAGAGATCAGGCCCATCACATGTGAGGTCGGCGTTCTTCCATGCACCCACGGAAGTGCCCTGTTCACAAGAGGTGAGACTCAGTCCCTTGCAGTAACAACACTCGGAACCGCTCAGGATGAGCAGATGTTCGACACAATCGACGGTGAGAAGAGTTTTGCAAACTTCATGCTTCACTACAACTTCCCTCCTTACAGTGTAGGTGAGTGCGGAAGACTTACGACAGGAAGAAGGGAGATCGGTCATGGTCACCTGGCACAGAGGGCACTTGAGGCAGTCCTGCCCAAGAAGGACAGTTTCCCGTATACGGTGCGCGTTGTATCCGAGATCATGGAATCCAACGGATCATCATCAATGGCCTCTGTATGCGGCGGCTGTCTCTCATTAATGGATGCAGGAGTTCCTATCTCAGCTCCGGTTGCAGGTATTGCAATGGGTCTCATCACGGAAGGGGCCGACTACTCAAAGTATGTCGTACTTTCCGATATTCTCGGTGAGGAAGACCACCTCGGAGACATGGACTTCAAGGTGGCGGGTACAAGCAAGGGTATCA
>JBJEWN010000084.1:0-4691 GCA_051885075.1 Bullifex sp. | reverse complement strand
GAGCCTTATCCTCAATGTATATTCCGTACTGAGCCGGGATGTGTCTGCTTCATACCGTCATTATACCATACAATCAGAGTAATTTGTTGCATAATAATATTTTTTTCATTATTTCATTATCGGCTCCTCCCCACGGCAGAGCAGAGGGGTTTTGTGCCGACTAAAAAGAGTTTCACTATGAAAGAGATGAGGAGTTTGCACTTGACATGGCAAGACTCTGCGGCATTGCCGTGGTTCCGGGCTCATCATTTTTCAGGGAAGAGGATAACAGGTATGTAAGACTCCACTTTGCAAAGAAAAAGGAAACGCTGTCACTGGCGCTGGACAGGCTTTCGTCCCTGAAAAGCCTCATGAGGAAGTAGACAAAACCAATTCATTTCTGATAAAGTGCCCACCGTCAATATCGAAACCATGGCATCATGCAGGTGGCGTAGGGGAGTGCATCGTACTCCTGACTATTCTATTTCGAGGTTAACACTATGTTAAATGAAATGTGGTGGGTACTGCTTCTGGTACTCAACTTCACGGCGATTCTTTTAGCTTATCGCCTCTGGGGAAAGCTCGGGCTTTTCATCTGGATTCCGATCTCAGTCATTGTTGCGAACATTCAGGTTACCAAAAACGTGAACCTCTTCGGTCTTGAGGCGACGCTTGGCAACATCGTCTACTCTACCGGGTTCCTGGCAACTGACATCCTCTCGGAAAACTACGGTGCGAAGGAAAGCAGGAAGGCTGTTGTGGTTGGCTTCTTCTCACTGATCGTAATGACTGTGATGATGCAGGTCGCCATCCAGTTCACACCGGCTCCTTCCGACTTCGTTCAGGAGTCAATGGCCACGATCTTCGGCTTCATGCCCCGTATCGCGCTTGGAAGCCTTGTTGCCTATGTGATAAGCAACTTCCATGACATCTGGGCATTCGAGCTCTGGAAGAGGATCAAGCCCGGCAGAACGACACTCTGGATGAGGAACTGCTTTTCCACGATGATGAGTCAGCTCCTGGACTCACTTATCTTCACTTTCATCGCTTTTTACGGAGTCTATGAAATGAGTGTCTGGTGGCAGATAGTCCTGACGACATATCTTCTGAAATTCGTTGTCGCCGTCTGTGACACCCCGTTCATGTATCTTGCGCGTTCATGGGCGGAAAAGGGAGTAATAAAGGAAGCGTAACTGCTTAGCCGGTGAAGGATTCCTTAAAAAAAAGTACTTCTACCGGCTTCACTATTATTACGTATATCATTATAATGTCAGAAAACTAAATGCAATACACAGCCTATGCGGCTGTGTTTTTACACTACCTGGGAGGGTATAAAAGATGAATGGTATAATCATCATGATCTTCGCCATCGTCGTCCTCGTTGCCGGTTACATGTTCTACGGTAAGTGGCTTACGAAGAAGTGGGGCGTTGATCCAAACAGAAAGACTCCGGCATATGAATTACAGGACGGAGTCGACTACGTTCCTACGGACAAGCAGGTTGTTTTCGGCCACCAGTTTGCATCAATCGCAGGTGCAGGCCCGATCAACGGACCTATTCAGGCTGCGGTTTTCGGCTGGGTTCCCGTACTTCTCTGGTGTCTTATCGGCGGTATCTTCATCGGTGCTGTGCAGGACTTCTCCTCCATGTATGCATCAGTAAGAAACAAGGGCCGCTCAATCGGTGTCATCATCGAGCTTTATGTCGGTAAGGTCGGTAAGAGGCTTTTCCTCCTCTTCGTTTACCTCTTCTCAATGCTCGTCATCGCAGCTTTTGCCGATATCGTTGCAAAGAGCTTCGGTGTCAACGCAGGTGCTGAAGCAGCAACACAGCTTGCAAACAGTCAGGTTGCAACCGTATCAACACTGTTCATCCTCGTTGCAGTTGCATTCGGTATCTTCCTCAAGACAGTCAAGCCGGGTACACTCGTCAACACGATCGTTTCAATCGTTCTCCTGATCGTATGTATCGCAGTCGGTTACATCTGTCCGTTCCTGAAGTTCAGCACAACCACATGGCTTTATCTGGTATTCCTGTACATCCTGATCGCATCGGTCACTCCCGTACAGTACCTTCTCCAGCCCCGTGACTACCTCAACAGCTACCTTCTGGTTGCCATGATCGCAGCTGCGGTAATCGGTGTCTTCGTATCCAATCCTACGATGAACCTTCCTGCATTCACCGGCTTCACTGCCGCAACAGGTTCCATGTTCCCGATCCTCTTCGTAACGGTTGCCTGCGGTGCCGTTTCCGGTTTCCACAGCCTCGTTTCCTCAGAGACAGCTTCAAAGCAGGTCAAGAACGAGAAGGACATGCTTCCGATTTCCTATGGCGCTATGCTTGTTGAGGTTCTCCTCGCAGTCATCGCAATCATCGCTGCAGGTGCCGTTGCGGATGCCGTGACGGGTACACTTCCCTCAGGCACACCCCAGCAGATCTTCTCAACTGCAGTCGCATCCTTCCTGGGCGGTCTCGGAATTCCTCACCAGCTCAGCTTCACACTGATTTCACTCGCTGTATCCGCATTCGCACTTACAAGCCTTGACTCAGTCGCACGTGTAGGACGCCTTTCCTGGCAGGAGCTCTTCCTCGATGACGATGAGGATGAAGCGTCAATGCCTTCATGGAAGAAGGTCCTCACCAACAAGTGGGTTGCAACAATCATCGTTCTCATTCCTTCCTACCTCCTCGGTCAGGTCGGTTATGCGGAAATCTGGGCTCTCTTCGGTTCTGCAAACCAGCTCCTCTCAGTTCTTGCACTGGCAGCTGTCGCAGTATTCCTGAAGAAGACAAAGAAGGACAATAAGATGATGTTCATTCCTATGTTCTTCATGCTTGCGGTAACCGTAGTTGCGCTCATCCAGCTTGCATGGGGCAACATTAAGACCTTCGGTCACGGAAAGATCTCCGTCATGGGTCAGAGCCTTCAGATCATCTTTGCAGTGCTCCTGCTCGCGCTCGCCATCATCGTTGTTGTCGACTGCTGCAAGAAGCTCTTCGGCAAGGAAGAGAAGAAGTGATCGTCCTTTACTGACGAATTTCTGGGCATCGGGTAAAACCGGTGCCTTGTTTTTTCAGATTTATGAGAGTAATGAAAAAGCCTCTGTACACCCACCTGTACAGAGGCTCCTGTTTTTCATGTTGGAAGAATTATTCACAGGTAGCAGTCTTTCATTTCAGTCAACACCCGTTGTTACAATTTATACTGCTTTTCACCGTATTGCAAGTGTTATTTTTTTGCTACGGTTTATTTTAAATGCGTCAATAACGCTGTTTCCCGTGGATAATCGAAGATTTTGGATTCAGGCTTCTTCACTGCCCGCTAATATATCAGCGATCTTGGTGTACTCTTTCTCCAGTGCGGAGTATGCGGAAGCAACTTTACCGTTCTTAGCTTCCTCCAGAAGGACAGCACATCTGACAAGGGAAGAAAGACCGAGTTTCTCACCTGTTTTCTTCACTTTATGGGCTCTTTTCCTGATATTTTCCTCGTCTCCTGATTCGACTGCTTCCTTCAGTGCGGGAAAGTCGCAGTCACTGGTAAACGAATCGAGTTTTTTCCTGACTTCTCCGGTGTCCCCGCAGAAATTCTCGATGACGTTGTCATAATCCATGCCTATGCGGCCTGCAATAGCTTTAATGTTCATGATTGAAATTTTAAAAAAAACCAAAGGAAAGTCAACAAAGAAAGGAACATTCGGGTATGATAATCCGGAGAGGTAATCACATGGCCAAAGAGATGATCAGGCAGTTCTTCACACCGCAGATCATGAAGATGGGGGAGGCCCTGGTTAAGAAAGGTGCCGTTTCCCTGACGAAACAGACAGACGGCAGGTTCGAAGCTGAGGTTAAGGATGGCAGGAAAAGTTATTCCGTGAAAGTCTCAGGGAATTTCAGTGATGGTTCCATAGAGTTTGACTGTGAGTGTGAGTATTTCACTTCCTCAGGACATAACTGCAAGCACCTGGCGGCACTGGCATGCTGTGTCGGGGATGAAAAGCTGTTCGGGGACCCATCTTCCGAGGAACCTTTTTTCAATGTGGAAGGGCTGTTTTCAGAGCTCTTTGACTTTGATTACCGTGAGCTTAATAAAGTGAAGGAAGAAGTAATAAGACAGAAACTTGGCGTAACATATCATGTCACTAACGAGAACGGGAACCCTGATGACTGGGAGGTTGAGTTCTGTGTTGATACCAAAGGCAAGTTTTTCGGTAACCAAAGGTGTAAGTGCAGACTCAGGCGGAATATCGTAGTCAGTCTTACATGCGAAGGTTCCATCGATAAGGAATGTGCCATGAGTGAACTGGCACATGGAAAGTTCTATCTCGATCCGGCAAAGCGCCATAAGCCATGCATTCACAAGATGGCACTGTATGTGGTGCTGACAAGTGTTCTTGCAGAATATGACATCAATCCATATACGAATCTGAAAGCAGGCAGGATGCTCAGGGAATTGGAAGAAGCGGATGAAAAGGAGACAGACCGGGAAGCTCTGCAGGTGGACATGCTTCCTGTCCTCAGTCTCCGGGATTTTTCCATTACCGTCAGGGTTTTCAGAAACGGAAAATCCCTCATATGTCCTGATATAGGCCCCATGCTTGATTTCTTTGACTCAGGGGACGAATACGGGGTCAGGGACGACATGAAGATTGATTTCTCATCGGATTACCTGTCCGACGGCGCTCTGAAGGTGATAAGGTTCTGCAGTTCC